>CBFHXS010000030.1:12692-24012 GCA_965659845.1 Brumimicrobium sp. | reverse complement strand
GAAGTAAACACCGCAATGGGGAATTATGATACTGCACTTGTACATTTAGACCTTGGTTTTATCATTTTCAACGATTTGGACAGTTATTTTGGAATGTCTTCATCTTACAATTATCAAGCGAACTTATTCTTAGCACAAGGTTTATTCGATAAGTCTATTGAGAGCTGCAAGAAATCATTAGCCATAAGTAAGGCGCATCAACTACACGATCAAGTGGGTATGTCCTATGAGGTTCTTTATGAGGCATACCTTCAAAAAGGAGATTTGGCAAATTGCTTAAACGTGTTGAACGACACAAAAGAGTATCGCGATCGTGACCTTCATGTAAATTACTTCTCAATGTCAGAAAACCAGAAAGATCTTTACTTCCAAACCATGATTCAGGATTATCATAATTATTTTGATTTTGCTCTGGAATATGGAAACGAGAACCATTCAGCGATAGACTCATGTTTCAATATAGCTCTGCGTACAAAAGGTCTGAGCCTAAAGTCAACAAGTGCTTTACGGAATGAAATCATGAAAAGCAATGATGATAAAGTAAAAGAACTTTATGCCAAACTTATTGAACTGAAAGAAAAAGTAGCTGCTGAATACACTAGAGGTGGTCAAGTAGATAGTCTTGAAGAGGCCGCATTACTTATTGAAAGGAAGTTAATAAAGAAGAGTGAGTCTTTCTCCTCTTTTGATGCCCTAAGAAGTGTTTCTTGGAAGTCAATTCAAGATGAGTTGAAAAAGGGTGAAGCCGTTATTGAATACGTGCATTTTAAAAGCTTAATCGACTCTCTAAATCGAATTCGGTATGCAGCCTTAGTTTTGACCCAAAACGAGGATCCGGTTTTTGTACCGATTTGTTATGAATCAGATCTCATTGAATTGTTAGATAAAGAAGGGGGAAATGACCTTGAGTTTGTGGAAGGTCTGTACGAACGAAATGATGGCTTTAATCGATTGTATGATGTCACCTGGAAACCTTTGGAGAACTATCTTGAAAAGATTGAAAAAGTAGTTGTCTCACCCTCTGGTTTATTGCACAAAGTTGCATTTTCTTCTTTGCCCCTTGAAGGTAAGGATATTTATTTGTGTCAGGAGTATGAAATAAACTTAACCAATTCGAGTAGCGGGCTACTTGATAGAGCTGAATCTGCTAACTTAAAAGATGAAGATAATTTTTTACTGGTTGGAGGCGTAAAATATTCTTCAGATTCAACACAGAATGAGGTATGGAAATATCTTCCGGGAACTCTAAAAGAAACCTATCAAATTTCAAATGATCTAAAGAAGTCTGACTATGCCGTAAATTATTTGAATAACGAAAATGCAACCGAGGATAACTTTAAGGATCAAGTTGTCCAAAACAGATTTGTACACGTTGCAACTCATGGTTTTTTCTTCCCCGACCCCGAAACGATAATCCAGGAGCAGGCGGAAATTGAAGTTGTAGAGGATATAGATTTTAGAGGGGTTTCAAATTACGCAAGATGGTCCTTCGTAGAAAATAAGAATCCACTTATGAGGTCAGGTATTACATTCGCAAATGCAAATGATGTTTGGAAGAGATCTGCTCAGGATCTTACCGAAGATGGAATTTTTACTGCGAAAGAGGCGGCCAGTCTTGATTTGTCTCAAGCTAAATTAATGGTGCTTTCTGCATGCGAAACAGGACTTGGAGATATCAAGGGGTCTGAAGGGGTGTATGGACTGCAACGTGCTCTCAAGCTGGCAGGTGTCAATCAGCTGATCATGAGTTTGTGGCAAGTACCTGACGCAGAAACCAGTGAATTCATGAGTCTCTTCTATAAGAACTTAATTGACAATAAATCTGTCAGAGAATCATTTAATACTGCTCAACTTACAATGAGTAAAAAATACGATCCGTATTACTGGGGAGCTTTTGTTTTGATTGAGTGATGCTCTTCTATATGAGTAAATTTAACCAACTCTAGACTAGCTATGAAATTACACGTAAGAAACTTTTATAATCGATTCAGAACGAAGCAATGGAAAGTCAGCTATGCATTATTGATGAGTGTTTTGAATCTTGGAAAGCTGAAGCAGAACAAGTCGATGATTTATGTGTAATTCGTGTTAGAGTTTAATTTAATTGGTGGAGTATTTCAAACTATTAAGTATTTCACATTGTTTTATATCAATTATGAAAAGTAATTTTGCTTCACTTAAGTTCGTTCCTAGATTCTTAAGGAACATTTATCAAACTCACCCAGCACTTTTTATTTGCAATGTGATATTGAGACTCCTGAAATCTCTCACACCTATTGCGATGCTATGGGTTGGAAAAGAAATCATTGATGAGGTAATACTTCAGGTAGACCTTGATCCTCCAGAGTTAACCCGATTATATTGGTTAATCGGTATTGAATTGACTCTTGCCATTATAAGCGATGTTTTTAATCGATTGATTGCATTAACTGATGCTTTGTTAGGAGATCTTTATGCTAATGTTTCCTCTATTGAGCTCATTAAAAAAACGGCAAAAGTTGAATTAGAGAGTTTGGAAGATTCTGAGTTTTATGATAAACTAGAGCGAGCAAGGAGACAAACAACTAGTCGTGTATCTCTAATGTCGAATGTACTCGCTCAAATTCAAGACATCATCACCATTGTATCCTTGATTTCTGGATTAATATATTTTTACCCAAGTCTGATTTTACTACTCATCATTTCAATTATCCCCTCTTTTGTTAGTGAGTTAAAATATAGTCAATCCACATACTCCCTTCAAAAAAGCTGGACACCTGAAAGGCGAGAGCTTGATTATATGAGAATGATTGGAGCTAGTGATGTTACAGCCAAAGAAATCAAGCTATTCGGATTGGCTGATTTTATTAGCGATACCTTCAAGAAGATCTCAGATAAGTATTACCAAGCCAATAAAAAACTATCTATCAAGAAGAGTTTTTGGGGTGCAGTCTTCCACATTTTTGGTGACTTAGCGTACTACGGAGCCTACATTTTTATCGTACTGAAGGCTGTTGCTGGTCTTGTTAGTATCGGTACACTTACGTTTTTGGCTGGATCGTTTAATCGGTTGAGAGGGATGCTTCAAACGGTTTTCTCACGTTTTTCTGGGATTACAGCAAGTGCAATGTATCTCCAAGATTATTTTGAATTCATCGATATGGACCTGAGCAGCGATGATCCCGATCAATTCCGCGAAGCACCTATAGGATTCAAGGATAAGATTAGTTTTAAAAACGTAAGCTTTCACTATCCGCAATCCAAAAAAAATGTGCTTTCAAATATCACTTTTGAGCTGAGAAAAGGGGAGAAGCTGGCACTAGTAGGGGAGAATGGAGCAGGGAAAACAACGTTAATCAAACTTTTATTGCGTTTATACGAACCTAGTAGTGGTGAGATTCTAATGGATGGTGTTCCGATCAAGGAGTACCGAAAAGAAGATTACCAAAAAATGGTAGGTGCTATTTTTCAGGATTTTGTAAAGTACTACCTTACTGCCAAAATCAATATCGCAGTAGGAAATATTGAAGAAGAACATAATACCGATAAGATCAAGAATGCAGCAGCACAAAGTCTTGCGAATGATGTCATTGAAAGTCTCCCTGAAGGCTATGAACAAGGACTAGGAAAACGATTTAAAAAAGGAGCAGAGCTTTCAGGCGGACAATGGCAGAAAATAGCTTTGGCTAGAGCTTACATGTCTGATGCGCCTATCATTATATTGGATGAACCTACCTCAGCATTAGACGCCCGTGCTGAGTCACAAGTATTTCAACGTTTCATAGGCTTAAGTGAAGACCGAACAAGTATCATTATTTCTCACCGATTTTCAACTGTACGAATGGCCGATAGAATTTTAGTACTGCAAGGGGGGGAAGTTTTGGAAATAGGTACTCATGAAGAGCTTTTGGCGAAGCCTCAATTGTATGCAGAGCTTTATGATCTTCAAGCTGAAGGTTATCGGTAAGTTGAGTAGTACGTTTTTGAATCAGTTCTGCGTGATCGTAATTTAACAATTTGAGAGCCTTTTGTTTTTGTTTATCCAATTAATGAAGGAATTATTCATGGTGTATATTTTTACCTATTTTTGGTTAGAATAAACAATCATTAAATCTGGTTTTATAATATAGACTATCCATGGCATTAAATAAGTTGATTGGTTCGAGCTTGATTGTTGCTAGTATTCTTTTGATTACGCATAGTCTTGTAGCTATATACGTTGAGCAGTGTTTAAAGTCCTCGGTTTCATTTCCACGTTTTTTCACAAAAGATATAGTTGATTTTTTTCAACTGGAAACGAGCAGATATGGAATGGCAACGAGAATGGTGCTGATCCTAATTCTTCCTTCTTTAGGGGCAGAAATTTATATGAATAAAAAGAAAAGGTTCTTAACCACTCAGAGAATTCTTAGCGTAACTATAGCTATGGCAATAACAGTTTTAATCTATTACATTTTATTTTATCCATTCTTTGAAGAATAATAAATAAAGGCTTGGTTGAATTGAAGTATAGCTATGACTGATAAAATAATTTGTGACAAATGCGGAGTGGAGATGCAATCGACCTATTCGTTTTGCCCGAAATGCGGAAACAATATAAATGCGGTTATTCCTGAAAACAACAGTATTACCAAAATAAAAGCTGACCAGTCAAATCGGCATTGGTTTCTCAATAATCAATTGCTTTTAAGATTTCTTGGATTCACAATTTTATGCTTTGGATTAGTCGTTTTGATTTGGTTTTGTTGGTCTTCTTATATTGGGTATTTAGTAAAGTTCAATAAACCAATTCCCGATACAATTATGTCAATTGATGCCGCGTTTTTTAATTTGTCGGGAGACGATCAACTTTATAAAGTATATCTGATAATTTTCATCTTATTTGGGATGCTAAAAACTGGCTTTTGGTTGCTTAAGCGAGATAAATCTTAATTCTAGGTATTTGATGTTTTTCTGATATATATATTTGTAATATGCCACTAGAAGAAACAAACAAATTCAGATTTATCCCTCGTTTAAACGCTGAGAATATTTTTGAATGGGTGCTTTTTTACCTTTTGTTTATTTATTTAGTTTTTCGAGCGATTTACGTTCCGCCATTGCATGATGAAGTGGCTACATTTTTTCATTTCATTGAATATGGAGATATCTGGAGTGATACCGCTGTTCTAGATGCGAATAATCACTTGTTAAATTCTTATCTTTCGCGCTTCTTTTATTTGATTTTTGGCGAACATTTTTTTTATTTGAGACTTCCGAATTTATTTGCATTTTTCATTTATTTCTGGAGTATTGTACAATTGCTAAAAGGATTAAACCATAGGCTTAATTATCTAATTGCATTAGTAGCGCTGAACACTATTCCTTTTGTTTTTGAGTATTTTGCTTTGACTAGGGGCTACGGATTAGGTCTCGCATTTTTCACGCTTTCAATTGCGTTGTTATTCAATTGGATTAAAACACAGAAATCAGTTGTTCTACTTTTTTCTCTTATCGCTGGATGGTTGAGCGTTTTTGCCAATTTAGTATTTATCAATTCTTTCGCTCTTTTGATATTTATCGTAATCGTTTTTATGATTGTGCATAGAGCAAATTATACCTTGAAAAAATATGTTTTTCAGATTGGTAGTCTGCTTCTTGTTGGAGTTGTGATTTATCCGTTGATCCAATTTGGACTTAAGCTTAAAAATAGTGGCTCTTTATACTATGGTGGACTAGATGGTTTTTGGGAGGTGACGGGCAGATCACTCTCTAAACTCGTATTCTTTTCCGACAGTCCAATATTGAAGTGGTTTATTATTGGTTCGTTGTTAGTGATTGCAACTGAAACCCTTACTCAGTTATTGGAGAAAAAATGGTGGGAATTTTTACACAAGCACAGTACAATTATTGTTGTTTTTCTTTTAGGGAATATCGTTATCACCTGGGGGATTTCAGAAGTCATGGGCGTGAATTATCCCGAAGATCGTGCTGGAATTTACTTTGTTATATTGTATATTATTTCAGCTATTTATATGCTCGATAAAATCAAGTGGAAGTATAGTGGTATTCCTTTATTGTTTTTTCCAATGACATTTTTGTATTCAATGAATTTGTCCAGTACAAGTGTCACCCCCGATCAAATCTTAAGCCCTGAGTTTTACGAAGAGATTCGAGAGTATGCTGACGATTCGAGTTCAATACAAATGTATACCACACAACACCTCGCTTGGGCCTATTATGAAAGAGCAAAGAAGGATAAATTCTTTGTGATGAATGAAAAACATCCAAACGCTATTAACGACCTAATTGTGACTAGGAAGCCATTTTACAATCCTGAAATACACGCTGACCTATTACCTGTACGCAAGGACTCACTGACTAAAAACTATATTCTAATTCAAGAAGAGCCTTTAATTCGAAAGAAGATAGCTCAAAAGGAAGTTACTATTCCTTGGAACAGCAATGAATTTAGTGAACTAATAACTTTTGAACCCGATAGAGCTGGAAATTATCTTTTCAGTTTAAGGTCTACTATAGAAATTGATAGCATTTATAATGATCTCAATGTAGTATTTTCAGGCAATGACGAAACTGGAGAACAGGTATACTACACCTACTTCCCATTGCGCTGGTATTTTGGAGCAAGAAATCTCAATTTTGAATTTAAAATTAATCACGCTGTTTCATTGTTGGAAAAAAAGATTAAGTCACTCAACTTATATTTATGGAACCCACAGCATCGTTCTTTTAGTTTAGGAGTATCCAAGATGACTGTTTATAAATGCGATTAGAAGAACTGTATTGTTATCGATCACGGTTATCATTTGAGAAGGATTATTACGAGAAGAGCTATCATAAATTATGAATCATTCTCCGTCATCCCAGTATCAACAGTATTTATTATATCATCTCAACTATCAGTGAGTTAGCTGTTTTGGAGGATTTATTTATCAAATACGTCAAAAAAAAGTTTAATACACATGTGTTTGGGACATTAATTGTATTTGTTACAAAGGTGATTATTTCTTCTTTTAGTTGCTTTAAGTAGATTTGTAGCGTGGCAAGCTTAATGATTACAAACGAACTATAACTCTTCTATTTAAGGACCTGCCTTCACGACTTTCGTTCGAGTATTTCGGTTCAGTTTCACCTTTGCCAATAACAACAATTCTGGTAGGGTCAAAACCTTCATCTATAAGACGTTTGGCCACGAAACTCCCTCTTCGTTTAGAAAGACGCATGTTATACGCATCTGGACCTCTGTTGTCTGTGTGCCCCTCAACAGTTATTGTACCGTTATGGCCCATTACAACTTTGATGAACTTACGTAGCTCCACTAATTGACTCTCATTTAATTCATATCGATCAAAATCGAAATAGAACTCAATTGGGTAGCTAACTGCAACGAGTTCAGAGACAACAGAATCATTAAAGTTATAGTATTCGATGATCTCATTGAGCAATCCTATTTCCTTTGGCTGCTGGTCAATGAAAGATTTAACTCGATCATTTATGAAATTCTCTTCATTTTGAGCGGTTAAATTCAATTTTTCTAAAAATTCTTTAGTATTCAGGATTTTACCAGCTAATACTTCGTCGCGTATTTCTGAAGGATCAGAATCTGCTATTCCTTTCTTTTCGATTACATTTTTATAGAATGCGATTTTCTCTTCAAATGTAAGCCCTGACGTATTACTGACGTATTGCATAGCATCCTCTTGTTGAATTGAAATTCTCTTCTTTAATTCTTTAATTAGGATCTCTTGTTCTTTCAGTTTTTCCATTGTGGCTCTTAATAGAATTGCCTCGGCAGATTCTGGAGGAAAAGATTCAATTAATTCATCAAGTTCTAATACTAAAGGATCAATAGAAATATCTGAAATAGGGTCGGCATCCAAATTAGGAATATAGAACTCGTATATATCATCATCGCCATTTGATCTATTTGAGGAAAAATAACCTCGATTCGAATCCGAAAAAATAATAGCGAAATCATCCGTGGATGAATTGAAAGGTTCATCCATAAGGACCGGAATTTTATTTTCAACCTTGTATAGATCGAGACCCCCGTAACCATTTTCTCTATCAGAAGAATAATATAGAGAGTTTCCATATACTGCTGGAAAGACTTCGTTAAATGAACTATTCAAATGATGTAAAGTATCTAAATCTGTGAATCGTTTGCCGTCAAACTTCATTCTGTAAATATCGAAACCTGTCGAATCCTGAGATAAGTCGCTAACAAAATATAATTCAGATTTCTGTTCATCAAAGAAGGGATGCATGCAACTGAATTCAGATGAATTCAATGGGAAATCTGTAGGGTCTGTATAGGATCCGTCCGATAATTCTTTTGACCAATAAATCCCCATTTTTCCGTGGACAAGTCCTTCGCTTGTATTTGAAAAGAAAAGTACTGAATCTTTTTTGGAGTAGGAGATAGGACCATCATACCATGATGAATTGATGGAAACGTTCTCACCTAAACTGTTCTTGACGAGTTGGGCCTCTTTACGTTCACAATTATTTGCTTCGTAAATGTCAGTAAACCATTCTCCAGACCTTCTGTCTTTTCTTTTCTTGATAATACTGTCAGGACTGTTAGAGATAAAATAAACCAAGTCATTCACAAGACGCACAGCATAATCATCTCCGCTCGAATTATAACAAACTGAATTAACAAGCTCATGCTGTGTATACGCAGAAAAAGTTATAAAGAGTATAAAACTTAATGTTAGTCTTCTCATTTTTTTTAGTTAAAAAATCTTGGACTTTGAAATCCCCATGAATTTTTACTCTTACCAAACTTTACGCGCAGTGCAACTTCATGTATTTGTGAAGTAACTCTACTTAATTCAGTAGTTGGGTAAGTATATGCATAGCCGATGTAAAGAGCCTGATTGACTTCTATGCCAAGCATGGCTCCAACAGAGCCATTTAGCTGGTAGGTTGCTCCGAGGTCAATTTTCTTATCATATGTAAACATTGCCGTCAAATCAAGATATGGGGGAAATGCTTTAACATAGCGGTAAAGAATATTAGGTCGAAAATGCCAATCTTTATTGATCGTAATGTCACCACCTGAATAAGCAACAAAGCTCGGGCTTTGGACAAAGTTGTCCATAGTAGTATTCATAAAATTCACTTTACCAATAATTGGTTGAGAAACACCGAAATAAAAGTCTTTTCGATAAATCAATCCTCCGTACCCGCCCCTTAGCTGAGTTCCCGAATTTATTAATGATTGCATGTGTGGATCATTTGAAACGGTTGTACTAAGTGAAGGAAGGTCTACACCTACATTCGAAATCATTCCCGAAAGACCGATAGATGCTTTCCAGTACTTATTTAACCGCAAGTGATAAGCCGCAGAAACACCAAAACGATTCGTCTTTACCGGTCCTAACTCATCATTTACTGCAGAGATGCCAACACCGACTTGGTCAGTTAGATTGAAATTTCCAGTAGCCGAAATGGTTTTCGGAGCACCTTCTATTCCGATCCAAGCTTTCGAGGCATCAAATACAATTTCATTTCTTTCATTTGCCCCCGTTTGTGCAGGGTTTAGAACCATAGCATTAAATTGATTCTGGCGAAATGCCGCGTCTGATTGAGCGTTAACATTTAAAGAAACAATCAAAGCTCCCGTGAAAATAAATATATTATTCAGTTTCATATTTTAATTTTTAATAAACGCGATTGATATAAACATAACCGCTCTTTTTGTATCCATTATCTAACTCAAGTACATAGTAATACGTTCCGTCAGGTAATATTTGACCATTTTTACTTGAGCTACCATCCCAATTATTTTGATATGATAGACTTTCATAAACAAGGTTGCCATAACGATTGAAAATGTTCAAACGCGCATTTACATTTGCTTCAATACCTGGAATAACAAACATATCATTGATACCATCTCCATCAGGTGTGAAACCATTCGGAATGATTACGGCGTCAATGATATCATCATCACAAGCATCATCGATTCCATCGTAATCTTGATCGATTCCACTAGCCAAAACAGTGACTGTTACTTCATCTGTTGTAATGTTTCCAGCTTGATCAGTGATTGTCACATCTATGTTATTGTCTCCGAGATCATCACAACTGAAATTGTATTGAGACAATGTAATTGTAACCCCACCGCAGTTGTCAAAAGAGCCATTATCTATCATTGCTTCGTCAATCATAGCATCCATACCGACAGGTAAGTTGATCGTTAGATCTATAAGGTCCGCAGTCGGTGGAACTAGGTCTAAGACTGTTACCACCTGTTGTGCTGTGAATTGATTCCCTGAATTATCGGTTACCGTCCAAGTTACTGAGGTAGCTCCTGAAGGGAATACAGCTGGTGCATCATTCACTACAGTTGCAACTCCACAATTATCGCCGGTTAATGGCGTTCCTAAATTTACTCCCGTAGCATCACAACCAGAATTTGCCACAACCTCTAAATCAGATGGTGGAGTTATTGATGGTGCTTCATTATCCTCAACAACCACTAACTGTGAAACAATTGTTGTATTTCCTGCTAAATCTTCTACTGTCCAGTTAACTGTTGTATTGCCTAATGGGTAGATAAACGGAGCGTCATTGGTGATAGTCGAAACCGAACAGTTATCATTAACTGTGGGAGAACCTAGGACAACACCTATAGCTTCACAACCAAAATTCGTATTAACTAAAACATCTGCTGGCGCTGCCACAATAGGAGCCAAATCATCTATAACTGTTACCAATTGAGTAGCTGATGCAGTATTGCCTGAATTATCCGACACGGTCCATGTTACCAAGGTCGTTCCAATTGGGAATGTCGTTGGAGCATCATTTGTGGAGGGTAAAACTCCGCAGTTGTCGAAAGTAATTGCTGTTCCTAACAGGACTCCAGAAGCTTCGCAATTTGCGTCAGCAGATACTACTATCGGCCCTGGAGCAGTGATTGTAGGTAGTATATCATCTACTACTGTTATTACTTGTGTAGCAGTTGCTGTATTAGCGTTCCCATCTTCGGCTGTCCATGTTACTGTTGTTGTTCCTAAAGGGAAGGTTGCCGGTGCATCGTTCGTTACTGAAACACTAGTACAGTTATCTGTAGCAATAGGGTTTCCTAAGTTCGCAATCACTGCCTCACAGTTATTATCAGCATTAACAGTTATATCAGAAGGTGCGATAATGGTTGGATTAATGTTGTCCTCAACCGTTACGATTTGTGTAGCTGTAGATGTGTTACCAGCGTTATCCGTTACTGTCCACGTTACGGTTGTTGAACCTAATGGGTAAGTTCCAGGCGCATCGTTCGTTGTTGATGCAACACCACAGTTATCTGCTGTAGTAGGTGTTCCAAGTGCAACGC
>CBFHXS010000030.1:0-12594 GCA_965659845.1 Brumimicrobium sp. | reverse complement strand
GTAGCAATAGGGTTTCCTAAGTTCGCAATCACTGCCTCACAGTTATTATCAGCATTAACAGTTATATCAGAAGGTGCTGTGACTATCGGTAACTCGAGATCATCCGTACTCACTATTTCTAGTGAATCAGTTAAGACACTGTAAAACAGATCTTCATAGTATGCTACAATATCGCTGGTTCCCGAAGCAACTGCATCATCTGCAATTCTAATGTAGACAACAATGGGCCCTAGGAAATTGTTAGTTGGTGAAAAGACTAAAGAATCTTCAAAAGGTCCCTGAGGAATTAAAGATATTTCATAATTAGCTGGGGCATATAATGTAACGTCATTAATTAAACTTGTTCCCTCAATCAGAAAACTTTGAATGTTACTTGCTACTCCAGAACACCAAGTCAATGTATCTAATGAACCTACCAGATTGATCGTAGGTTCAGCTTGAGCAATCATAAATCTTCGGTCAGTTAATTCATCCTGATATCCAGAGAAAACCAAGGTGTTATTGATTTCATCTACACTAGTATTAGCCTCTGGTAATTGTACCCAGGCTGATGCGATATCATCAAATACATATAATCGTTTAACAGGAATCTGGAGTGGTTCAAGTTCATTACCCCATGTGAAAACGAGGTTATGCATGTCCGTAATTGTTGCACCAGATCGATTTATTGTCCACTCTACGGGTATATCATTATATCCGGCATGAGCTGTTTGTTCTAGATTTACTTTATAGTCACCTGTTGTATTGGCATTTTGAATTGTCAAATCAGCAACAGGTGTTTGACCAGAAAAGTTTACATCCATGTAGAAGTTTGCCACAGCAATATTAGCTACGTCTCTTACCTCATAGATCGCTTGAGGGTTGCCCATAAGCACTCGTCTACTTGATGGAGCAACATTGAATAAATCGCTTCCCTGAGCTAATGAATAATAATTAATTCCTGTACCATTCAACGCAACTCCTTCAAAACTAGAAACGGTTGTACTTGGTAAAACGTAAATCGTATCATTCCCGGTAGAAACTATACTCTGAGACCAACTTAATACTGGAAACAATATAAAGAGAATATAAATTACATTTTTCATGTTTTCTTCTTGATTTTAATATTTATTGACCGAGGTAAACAAACATATTTACGGTTAAACTTCTTGGAGTAATGTCAATTGGATCGTCACTTCCTCCTGAACTTACAGTAACATTGTGGATATGTGCTCCTGTTGTTGTTGAATTTGTAGATGGAATATCAACAGTATGTGTGTGGGCTCCAGCTGTAGTTGATGTTGTTGCCGGTATATTCACAGAATGTGAGTGGTTTCCAGCAGCCTCTGTTGAAACATAATGATCTGCACCATTAAATTTATTGGCATCTCCAGTAGGATATTGACCATTTACATTAGAAAAGTTTCCGTCATCTGCATCTACCATATTCAAACTGTGGGTATGATTTCCTCCAGCAGAAGTGTTAACAGCTGCCGGATCTGTTATATGGTTATGATTTCCATTTGAACTTGTCGAAACGGGTGCAGGATCAACAGAATGGTTGTGATTACCTGCGCTTGCTGTAGTTCCTGTGAAATTAATGTTTGGCAGATTTGCTTGTGTCACAGTTGTTGTGTTTGTACCTGTTACAGCTCCTACTAAACCGCCATTTTGAGATAAGTAAGCATTGGTTGCATCCGGAAGACTTGTCGTAAATCCAATGGCAGTGGCCGCTGCTTGCTGATTTGGTGTTAGAGATGTTAATGGACGCCCGTCGAGTAGAATCCAACCGGAATGATCTGTTGATTGAAAGCCAGATTTAACATCTCCCAGTGATGCTTCAGAAACGGTATTGATCCACAAGGCTCCATTGAAATACCACAGTGAATTACTGTTTGTATCAAAAACATACAAACCAATAGCTGGTGACACAATTGCATTGCGTTGGGCACTTGTCATTCGTGGAAATAAAATCCCCTTGTCTGAAGAATTAACTTCTAGCATAGCAGAGTTATTGGGTGAGGATGTTCCTATACCAACTTGTGCGTGAAATTGGCTGCTTGCAGCTAATAGAAAAAGAGTGTAAATTATTTTTTTCATAATCGATTATTAAAGTCCTAGATAAATAAACATGTTAACACTTAGTGTTTGCGGTGCAATGTTGATTGGTGTTGCAGATCCTCCTGAGGAAACGGTTACTGAATGTGTGTGATCGCCATCGGGGCTAATATTGTGGCTATGATCACCCACACTTGTTGTAGTAAAAGTGTGACTATGATCACCATTATTGTTAACATTGAGTGTGTGAGCATGATCACCGCTCGTATTTGTTGTGTGCGAGTTGTCTGTGAAAACGTCAAAGTCAGTATTTCTGCCTGGCCCTCCTGTGTCGGCCGCTCCATTACTTCTCCAATAACGAATTACTAGATTGTGGCTATGCGCACCAGCATTATTTGTTGTTCCAGTATGAGTGTGGTTTCCCTCTGTGGATGTGGTGCCCGTATGGTTGTGACCTCCAGCATCTCCAGTTGCACCTCCGTGGTTGTGTCCCCCTGCACTTGCAGAAGTACCACTAAAAGACACATTAGGCAAATTTGCTTGGTTTAAAGTAGCAGTATTCGCACCGGAAACGGTAGCCATAGGATTTCCGTTTTGCGCCAAATAGGCGTTATTGGCATCAGGTAAATTCCCAGATAAGCCAAGAGATGAGATAATAGCTTGTTGAGTAGCACTTAAAGTATTGATGGCTCTTCCGTCTAATAACACCCAGCCTTCATGATCTGCTGTTTGAATACCTGATTTAACATCACCATATTTTGACTGCGCGGCATAATTCACCCAAAATGAACCATTAAAGAACCACAAGGAATTGGTATTGGTGTCAAATACATGGAGACCATTTGCAGGAGAGACAATACCGTTTCGCTGAACACTGTTCATGCGCGGGAACAAAATTCCACGTTCATTGGATTGTACTTCCAACATGGCAGAATTATCAGGAGTGTTAGTTCCTATACCAACTTGCGCATTGAATTGGTTGCTTGCAGCCAATAGAAAAAGAGTGTAAATTATTTTTTTCATAATCGATTATTAAAGTCCTAGATAAATAAACATGTTAACGCTTAGTGTTTGCGGTGCAATGTTGATTGGTGTTGCAGATCCCCCTGAAGAGACGGTTACTGAATGTGTGTGTGCTCCCGTTGTATTTGAGTTAGTTGAGGGAATATCAACAGTGTGTGTATGGGCTCCAGCAGCAGTTGAAGTTGTTGGAGGGATATCAACAGTATGGTTATGATTTCCAGTTGCACCTGTATTAAAGGTACCCCAATATTGCCGATCGGTTGTTGCTGCTGAATTTTCACTGGCACGTCCATTTCCGGGGTCATAGGCCCCATTATCCTGGTTTAATCGACGGCCAATAGGGTGGGAGTGATTTCCATTTATAGAAGTCGTCACTGCAGCCGGATTTGTTACATGGGTGTGATTTCCATTTGAACTTGTTGTTACTGCCATTGGATCTGTGGCATGTGAATGATCACCGGCCGATGCAGTTGTACCCGAGAAATTTACAATCGGCAAGTTAGCTTGCGTTAAAGTAGTGGTGTTTACACCGGATACTGCTCCAATCAATCCGCCATTCTGAGATAAATAAGCATTCGTCGCATCAGGTAAACTCCCTGTAAATCCTAGTGATGCCGCTACTGTTTGCTGTTGAGCTGACAAGGAGCTGATCGTTCGGCCATCCAGAATAACCCAACCAGAATGATCCGTGGCTTGTACACCTGATTTGATATCTCCGAATGATTCTTGTGCCAAGCGTGTCCAGTTTGATCCATCAAATAGGTAAAAGCCGTTCAAACCATCAAGCTGATAAATCAATAATCCGGTTTGAGGAGCTAGAATAGCATTACGTTGGGCAACAGTCATTCTTGGAGTTAACATACCTCGTTCTGTAGAGGATATTTCAAGCATAGCTGAGTTGTCGGGTGTTGAAGTCCCAATACCAACTTGAGCATTTACGTGTCCTAGACAAGTGGTGATGAAAATTGTGTAAATTATTTTTTTCATAATAGTATTAAAGTCCTAGATAAATAAACATGTTAACGCTTAGTGTTTGCGGTGCAATGTTGATTGGTGTTGCAGATCCCCCTGAGGCTACTGTTACGCTATGAGTATGAGTGCCGTCGCCAGTTATAGTGTGATTGTGGTCTGAAACCGTACTTGTTGTTAAAGTGTGGTTGTGGTTTCCCGAAGGATATATTACAAGTGATGGAGTTAAAAAGTTATTTATTTCATTTGATGAATTATCTATACTACCGGGAGTACCAGTACCAGTAATTCGAGCTAAACCTATATTCGCACCATTGGCATTGCTCGAGTGACTGTGCGCACCATTCGTCGATGTAGTTCCCGAATGATTGTGACTTCCTCCATTTCCTGTTACACCGCCGTGGTTGTGTCCCCCCGCGGTTGCTGTTGAACCGCTGAAGTTAACATTTGGTAAATTCGCTTGTGCTATGGTAGTGGTGTTTGCACCTGAAACAGCTCCCATTGCTCCCCCGTTCTGTGATAAATAGGTATTAGAGGCGTCGGGTAGGCTCCCTGTCAAACCAAGTGAAGAAGCGACCGCTTGTTGATTAGTTGAAAGCGCTGTTAACGGACGCCCATCTAATAACACCCAACCTGAGTGATCCGAAGCTTGAATACCACTTTTTACATCACCAACACTGGCCATTGCTAAAGTATTTACCCAAAAAGTACCGTTAAAATACCAAATTGAATTGGTGTTAATATCATAAACTTGTAGTCCATCGGCAGGCGTGACAACGGCGCTTCGTTGAATAGATGTCATTTGTGGTAAAAGAAAGCCTTTGTCCGTAGAATTCACTTCCAACATCGCTGAATTCTGCGGTGTTGTAGTACCAATACCAACTTGAGCATTTGCGTGTCCTAGACAAGTGGTGATGATAATTGTATAAATAATTTTTTTCATTTTTTTTTAAGTATTAAGTGCATGGGTATATTAGTCGTCGAGATGCGTGGTGGGATATTCATGAGTAGATTTCCCCGAACCACCGATGACTAATATCTGCAATGCTCCAGTTGTTACATTGAAGTATCAGATTGACCAACCGCAGAAATGGATAAACAGTGGGCCCTGATGCTACTTAAACAAACAAATAGAATTATTGTAGAAATTAAAGTTTTCCTTTTCATGACATAGTTTTGCCAAACCTACGCTAAATGCTGTAAGTCAATTGGTTTTAAAGATGAATAAGTTTTGTAATGAGTGTAAAATAGTAGGTGCTTGTAAGCATATTTACGTAGGAACAATTTTAGTAAGTATGAACGTGCTATTACTCTTCTATTCAAGTTCCTGCCTTTAGCGCTATTATTTGAGTATTTCTTTTGCCAAAAACAACAATTTATCCAAAAAGCACTGTTGAAATACCAAATTGAATTGGTGTTAGTTTCATAGTTTTGTAGTCTATTGGCAGTAGCGAAATCAGCGTTTCGCTGAATTGATGTTGTCCGTGATAAAAGAAATTCTTGGTCTTCAGAATTTACTTCCAACCTTGCTGGATCCTGTGTTGTTGAAGTCACAGAACCTACATGGCTAAGAGCTTTTAGTGACAAAAAGAAAAATACTATTGGGTTTATATTTTTTGCCATTTTAAGATAAAATTCGTTCGATACAAAACTATCGCTTTCGTCAAAACTCTTTTCCTGGTTCCATTTTTTTAGGGGTTGATATCTTAGGTGTTAGTTACAAAATGATTTAATTGTAACGAACTTTTTCCCTTTTAAATAGGCGGATTCAACGTGCTTCTCTGCATCAATAAGGAATTTATTATTAGGGTTATTTAAGCAAATGATTGAGTGGGCAAGACTTCAAAAATTATTATTATTATTATTATTATAAAATAGGCGACTATTTTCCTTGGCCTTATAGCCAAAAGAATTAAGTAGTCAGGATTCACAATGAAGTGATTTGATATATTAAACTTGTTCAATGAAGCTACTCTTCTGATAAAAGTGACTCCAAACCAACTTTCATGTCATCAGCTGAATTTAAGTTGAGCTTTTTCCGAATGTTACGACGATAATATTCAACTGTTTTTTCACTTTTCGTCATCAATAAGGCAATTTCTTTCGAAGTGAAATTTCTAAGTATTAATTCTACAACCTTTAATTCCAAGTCAGATAGTTTTGCAGAAAACTGTTTTTCTATTTGTTCTTTAGAAGCAACTTGTATGTTGCTAGATAAGCCCAAAACAGCAAGATCAGTGTAATTGTTGAAGAAAGCGTTAAGATTGACCTTAGCATTTTTTAAAGCCACTTGCATGTCATTCAGGCTAGTAGACCCGGAAGAAATATTTTTCAAAAAGTCGTCCAATTGCTTTTTTAAGATTTGAATTTTACTCAATTTATTCAAAATAGAAGCATTTCGATCAGCTTCAAATGAAAGTCTTTTTTTTAACCTAATTTCACGTTGAAGAGCTTCATTAATGCGTTCTTTAGTCACTGCTTCTTTAGCTCTGTTGATCGCAGTTTTCCGCTTACGATCAACTAGTATCAGAACGATCGAAACAATTGAGAGTACAAGCACTAATGCAAGTAAGGAAATAAAATAATTAGTATTTGACTGTTTTAATTCCAAGACTTCCTTTTCGCCACTTAGTTTTTGGTTGGTTCGCTCCAGTTTGTTAATTTCAGAAAATTCATAGAAATCTTTAAGGTCACTAAAACTGTTCGCTTGATGAATCTCTTCATTAAGCTTATGGCGTTCTTTTAAGAGCGTGATTAGTTTTTTATCGGAATTTGACCTGTGGGATTCATCAATTAAGAGGTTTATCAAACTGAGTTTTTCTACTAGATCACCATCTTTCAAAACTAAATGTCTGAGGCGATCCAATTCTGTCTTACCTCCTAATAGTTCATCTTTCAAGCGTAAAGATAAACGTTGAATCAACAGCTGGAAATAAGGTTGCGAATCTTTATATTGATCGGTGATTTCAGCCCAAATAGACTTTAAACGGCTGCGGTTATTAAATTGTAAAAAATATTCAATCGCAACTTCGTAGTAAATATTTTTATAATGAGGTACTGAATCAACGATGGACTCAGAAATGCGTATATGCTTAAAAAAAGTTGGCTCAGTTTTCATCAAACCAGCCAATTTTGCCTTATTCAAAGCATGAAGAAATTTAACACTAATTGAATAGGATGTATCAACATTATCGAGTAATTCCATGGCATAACCGTAGTCATCTTGCTCGATATGGGCTACAGCCTGATTAATGTAGGTTATCCAGTAGTTCTCGTCGTGCAGACCGGATTCTTCCATAGCAGCTCTGGCTTCCATAAAATACTTAGCTGCTGATCGCATATAACCCATTCCTAAGTATGTTGCTCCTAGATTAGTTTTTAGTGCTGCAGAGCTCGCATTATCATCTTTTTCTTCTGCCAATTTTAAAGCGTTCTGAAAATAATAGATTGCAGAATCTGAAACTTGTTGGAAATAATAATAATTCCCTAGATCGAACCCAAGAGCGATTCCGAGTTTACCCTTTAAACAAGGAGAGTCAAGCTGCATGATCGAATCATAAGATGAAAGGGCTTCATGTGAATTATTTTCACTAAAAAGTTTCGGTCTAATTTGTTCAACTTTGGATTCAAGTTTGGAACAGGAATAGTCAACCTCCTCTTCAATAGCAGTGCAGCTGACTAGTGCGAGAATAAATAGATAAGGAATGGCTTTTTGAAAACACATAAGTTTAACTTATTTGGTAGATTGATCAAAAATTATTTTTACAAATATGTTTTATCCATCAAAGAAAAAAAATCAGAAATCATTAATTGTATTTGTTAAAATCAAATTTAGCAAAAGAAAATTTATTTAAGAATTTTCTTGGCAGTCGTGGACTGCGAAACACGTTCAAGAGACATTTTGCAATTTCCATAGATTAGTTGGAGCACTTCCGCTAAACTGAATATCATAATTGTAAGCTACATTATAGTTATAGCCGTTATTGCAGCTAGTTTGTGTAGGAACGATACCCGTAAGTTCAATCATTATATCTACACTATAAGACTGACTCGATGAGGCATTTACAGTGGTGGAGTAATTAATGTTCTGTGCAAATGTAAGTATCGGGAAGAGCCCAAAAACGAAAATTAGAGTAAGCCTGAAAACAAGTTTAAGGTAAGATGATTACATAACTTATGAATTTGAAAGTGGTAGAAACCCAAAAGTGAATAATTTATTGTTCCTTTTAAAGGGTATTAAATTTTTAACGAACAATTGGAATTAAGTTCACTTCTTTCGAGTCCTTGATTCTTTCTGATATTATAGATGTAAAAAAGCCTCTGTCCTACTAGTATAGAGGCTTAGTGACCCCGTCAAGATTTGAGATCATGTATAGCTCCAAATTCCGAATAGAAAAACGCAAACTCGTGCCTCGTGTGCTATTTTTTATACACTTATTTCTCCGCTTGAAAACGAGTTTTTAGACTGCGAAATATCATGTATAAAAAAAGCCCAACACTTCGTGTTGAGCTTTTCTATTCTTCGTGACCCCGTCAAGATTCAAACTTGAAACCTCTACAGCCGTAATGTAGTGCTCTATTCAGTTGAGCTACGGGGCCAATTGCGACGGCAAAAATAATGCTTTTTTTATCGTCTGCAAGTAATTTTTTAAATTAATGTATCTCAGCAGTAATTCCTCGGTCCAAAAGAGCTGTGCACATTGGTTCAAGTGTTTCATAATCACCACGTTTTACTTCACATTTACCTTTGTAGTGAATTAATGTTGTGCATTGCTCGGCTTGCACCATTTCGTGCTTACAAACTTTAATCAATGACTCAATCACATGATCAAAAGTATTGAAGTCGTCATTGAAAACGATTAAATTACGTTCATCAACTTGCTTTTCAACAACTTCCGTTCTCTCTAGTGTCTCCGTCTCCATATACTTCTCTCTTATCATATATTTGCAAAGTTAGGATATTTGACGCTTTAGCGCAAAATTATTTCGTGCGAACTCGGATTATAGACTCAAAAGTACAATTGCTATTATGGCGATTGCACCTCCGAAAATTTTCAGTGGAGTAGTAGACTCTTTAAATGCAATTATTCCAATGAGGAATGATGCCATTACAATTCCAACATTATTGAGGGCATATGTAACCGAATCATCTAAGTGAGGATACCGAACAGCCATCATTAGGAAATAAATGGAAAAGAAATTGGGTATACCTAAAACTACCCCTCCAATTATATTTCTCCATGCAAATTTTTGTCTTTTCGTAATTAATGCGCCTATCAGAACAATAAAACCGATTATACCTGCAATTCCAAAACCGATAGCCGAAAATAAAGCAAGTGATAAATCACCTGACGCCTCTTTTTCGACATAATTCAGTAATGTATCGAGTAATCCGCTACCGATGAATAGAATCGGCAGGTAAATCATGTTACCTGGAGATTTTTGATTTCTTTCCTTTTTCTTTTTGAAGGTAATTAGAAAAACACCAATAAGTGCACCGATGATTCCCGCAACTTTAGCTAAATATACCTCTTCGTTGTAAAGAAAGATAGCCATTGTCACTGGAATAGCTAAACTCATTTTAACGGTCACGGATGTTATACCTATTCCATTTTCTTGAGAGCTCTTACCCATTAATAAGAACAAACTGATGAACAAAGAGCCAATTATAAATGCGAAAGGAATCCATGAACCTTCGTGCAAGTGTTCAGAACGCCATTGGTCTCCATATATTCCAAATCCAACGGCAAATGCAACTACATAATTGAATACAATGGCTTGAAAAGTATTGATGTTGTACTTCTTGAACATTTTAAAGATCACTAGAATGATCGTTGAGAAAAAAATGCTTAATAATAAATACTTCATCTATTGTAAAGGTATGATATTTTATTCCCACCAATCATTTCAGTTTCTTGGGCTGCAGAGTGATCAATGCGAGGTGCTTTTAATCCTTTGTTGAATTGAATTGTTCCTTCCAGTATTCTTGCCTCATCCCAAAGGTTGTTTTTTATGAAATGATTTAGCGTATTGGCGCCTCCTTCTATAAAAACCGATAATACATTTTTTCTATGGAGCGAGGAAAGAATGGATGCTGAGCTAAAATTTTCCAAAACAATAATCTCAATATTTTTGGGTAGTTCACCAAATTTATTTGATTTTACAAAGATGGAGCATGGCTCACCGTCAGTTAAAACTTTCGCATTGCGCGGTGTATTGCAATTAGGGTCAACAATAAAACGATGCGGTGATGTTCCATTAAACGCTCTAACTGTAAGCGAAGAATCATCATTTTTTATGGTTTTCCAACCTACCAAGATTGCTTGCTCTTGAGATCTCCATTTGTGAACTGTTGGCTTTAGAAGAGGTGTAGTAATCCAGTTTACTCCTTCTTGTCTTTCTTCAGATGATCTGTCAATGAAGCCATCTTCAGTTTGTGCCCATTTTAGTATTACGTAAGGACGGCCTTTTTCATGAAAGGTAAAAAAACGTTTGTTCAGGCTTCTAGCTTCTGTTTCAAGTAATCCAACATCAACTTGAATACCGGCTTTTTTCATTTTTTCAATGCCCTTTCCAGAAACTTTAGCGAAACTATCAATGCACCCTATTACCACTCGAGAAAAGCTGTGTTTTACAATTAGATCTGAGCATGGTGGTGTTTTGCCTTGATGAGCACAGGGTTCAAGCGTAACGTAAATTGTACAAGAGCTCAAAACGGTTTGGTCTTCAACTGAGTTTACTGCATTAACCTCTGCATGTGGTCCTCCATACTTTTGATGATATCCTTCTCCAATAATCTTATCATTATGAACGATCACTGCTCCAACCATAGGATTAGGGGCAGCTGATACTCCACCGAGTCTAGCAAGCTGCAATGCTCGTTTCATAAAAGATATGTCATGATCATTGAACATATTCAATTAGTCAAACTTAAGTGCTTTTATTGGTGAAATCTTCGTAATGACATAAGATGGAACAATGAGTGCCAATGTACATACGATTAAAGTTCCAATGTTTAGCAGGATGATATGCCATGCATTGAGTTCAATAGGAACGGCATCTAAATAATATACTTCAGGATTTAATGGGATAACCGAGAAATAAGATTGTAATAAACAGATGCCGATACCGATAACGTTCCCTATGATCATTCCTTTAATGATAATAAATACTGCCTGATGAAGGAATAGTTTACGTATGGTCCAGTTTGTAGCTCCGAGTGCCTTGAGCAGTCCAATGAGTTGAGTTTTTGTAATAATCAATACAAGTAATCCAGAGCCCATGTTTATTATGCCGATAAGTATCATGAGAACTAGGATGATGAATACGTTGATATCGAGGAATCCAAGCCAGACAAAAATATCACGACGTTCCTCCTTTATTGTTCTTACCCGGTAGTCAGTTGAATTGTTACTTCTAAAATAAATCTTACTCTTTACCTGGTCTACAACATTTTGAAGTTGAGAGAAATCTTTTACGGACAACTCATAGCCACCTATATAGTTTTGATGACTCCCTTTCCCATCCATATATTCAAAAGTAACTGTTTTACCTCCTTTAATGTCAACAGAGAACTTTGATCCACTTTCGTTGAGATAATTTCTTTCAAATTCCCCGAATTCTTCTGCAATTGGAAAGCAAGGCAATCTCTTTCTTCCATCGATTGATATTTTTAGATAAGCGGTATCAGGAATTGCATTTTGCTCTCCTTTGCCACCAATGTACATCCAATAATCAGAAGTGATCAATCGTATTGTAGTATCTTTAATGTCACAATAAGTAAATCCTCGTGCTGTTTCCCAACCGCTACCCCAATTGTATCTGTAATTTCCGTTCCCACCTCTACAATCCGAATAAATAACGAATTGTCCATCTTTTGTAACCGTATCGGCAACCCTTATAGCGGCTTGAATCCCCCAGTCATTTAATTTCTGAACACTACGTATATCTCCAATTACGATTTGCTCGTCAAATTCCTGTAATCCAGTTTTGAAAATCCCTACAACTTTATACTTTAATTTTACCGGCGTTTCCTTGACAAAGAAAGTACTGATGCGTTCACCAACTTCTAGTTGAAGTCTTTTAGCAATTTCTTCAGATACAAGTAATTCTCTTTTATCTAAACTATCCGAGAAATTAGGAACACGCCCTCTTGTTAAGTGCTTTTCAAAAAAGGTCCAGTCGTAGTTGTTTCCAACTCCTTTCATCACCACTCCGTGGATTTCCTGCTGTACCTGAAAGGTATCAATTCCTTTGATGGTATATCGGTTAGTGTCTGGTTCAGATTGTAAAAGAGCTGGTTTATAAGCGAATTGATCGATACTTTTAATTCCTACTATTTGGGAGATTTCCTTTTCGAGACTATCGCTGTATATGATTGGTGCTGATTCAAAAGTAGATGTTTCACCAGCTTGAACGATTGTTGCATGGGACCCGAAACCAATTACTTTATCTTTCACTTCATTTTGAAATCCAGTAACTACGGCAATCGTAACAATGTTGATGATCATTGCTAGAATGATGCTTATCCTTGATATACGGGTAATAGGTCGAGAAACTTTAGTA
>CBFHXS010000029.1:20653-24236 GCA_965659845.1 Brumimicrobium sp. | reverse complement strand
ACTCAGACTCTTTACAGGAAGGTGTAGAGAAAACTTTTGCTTTGGATATTCGCAATATTAGTGATCTTGATATGGATTCTCTTTTGGTTCATTATTGGTTGACTGACGCCAATCAAGTTGTTCACCCTATCCCATATGAGAGAAAAGATTCTTTAAGATCAGGTCAAATTCTCAGAGATACATTGCGGTTCTCAACAGAAGGTTTTGCAGGTGAAAATACGTTATGGATGGAGGTTAATCCGTACGTGAATGGAATGCAGAATGAGTTCAAAGACCAGCCAGAACTTGCTCATTACAATAATTTATTACAAATACCTTTCTTCCTAGAGGAGGATGATTTAAACCCCATATTAGATGTGACATTTGATGGAGATCATATATTGAATGGTGACATTGTTAATCCTGAAGCAGAGATTGTAATGACCTTGAAAGACGATAACCCTTTCTTATTAATGAATGAGGATTCAGATACGAGTAATTTCGGTATATTTTTAACAGATCCTTCGGGTGAGCAGAGAAAAATACCTTTTATCGATCAACAAGGAAATCAGATCATGCAGTGGATTCCTGCGGATGCTGCAAATCAAAAATTTAAGATCATTTACAATGCTGAATTCAAAGAATCAGGAACTTACGAATTATTAGTTCAAGGTTCGGATAACTCTGGGAACTTGTCCGGTAATATGGAGTACAAAATTCAATTTGAAGTAATTTTAGAGTCGACGATAACGCACATCATGAATTACCCTAATCCATTTTCAACCAGTACTAGATTTGTATTTACACT
The DNA here is from genome assembly GCA_965659845.1 of Brumimicrobium sp. Classification (GTDB taxonomy): domain Bacteria; phylum Bacteroidota; class Bacteroidia; order Flavobacteriales_D; family Crocinitomicaceae; genus Brumimicrobium. The sequence continues at coordinate 23,449 of CBFHXS010000029.1, read as the reverse complement.
TACTGGATCAGAAGTTCCAGATGAGATCATTATTCAAATTATGACTGTTACAGGAAGGATTGTACGAGAAATCACTGAGGAAGAACTTGGACCCATAAGAATTGGTAGAAATGTTACCGAGTATGCATGGAATGGTCGTGATGAATTTGGAGATCCATTGGCGAATGGAGTGTATGTATATCGAGTAAAGGCTAGAATCAATGGTGAGCCTATTGAGCATAGAGCGTCTGGAGCAGATCAACATTTCAAAAAGAACTGGGGTAAAATGTATTTAATGAGGTAGCTAACGTTTAACAATACGTTCAACATTCTCCCCAACTTTAACAAAGTAAATACCTTCAGGTTGTTCACTTAAATCAAGAGCTACCTCTTTATTGTTTTGCAAGAAGCCCTTAAAAATGGTTCTTCCAAAATAATCATAAATGAAATATTCATTGTCTATTTGGTTATCAGCAGAATAGTCTATTATGAAGTGACCGTTGGAAGGGTTGGGGTAAACCTTTAATCTAGTTGTATTAATCTCAACTGATGCAATGGGGGAATAAGTGAATTGACCGTCGTAGTCAACCTGCTTGACTCTGTAGTATGATAGGTTGTCTAGAGGTTCCAAATCAATGAAATTATAGAATAATACTTGTGTTGAATTCCCTGCACCATCGATTGACCCAACGTCTTTCCAGGATAAAGTATCAATTTTTCTTTGGATTATGTAATGGCTATTATTTGTTTCAGTTTCGCAACTCCAATTAACGCTAACAGTTCTGTCTTCTAATAATTCTGCTGATATTGTTAAAAAATCTACTGGTAGTGGGGAGCAGTTTACCTCTCCAACGATAAGATTGTCAACCATAGCTCTATTAGACCCTGTCCCATCCATTCCGCGACCAAACTCTACATCATCGGTTGTATTCCAATACATATCTCTATTGTCTGGACCGTCATTCATCCATATGAGGGTGTTGTCAACTAACAACATACCAATTCCATCACATGGTGTATAAATGAAACGATAATTACGAAATACATTATCATTAGGAATACTAAAAACACTCCCAGAGTTAACTTGAGTATATCCTCCAAACCCGTCTTGAACTCTGTAATTAACGCTGAAGTTATTTAATCCATTCATTCTTAAACTTTGGCCTCGTTCAAAGAATTGACCAGAGTTTTCATCTCTTTGATAATCAAAAGAAACATCGATACCTGCCACATCAAAAGTTGGACTTCCAGGAATCACCATTTCGATATCCATTTTAGGTAAGCCTGCATTTAATCCGTTTGTACCTCCTACACCACCTGGGGTTGATGTTGCACTTGAGGATATAGAAGATGCATCAGGTCCAATAGTTGCGGTAGTAACGGGGTTTGAATCAAACTCAAACTGGCTGATTATTTGACTATTCAACACTAGGTTAAATAAAAAAGTAAAAATGATAAACAGACGTAATGACATAAAATAAGTTTGGATAGCTTCATTTGAGCGTTGCAAAGCTATTAAAAACTTGCAAATAGTAAGTTTTAATTAACGAATTGTGAAATGACTGAATCTATTTCAGCTTATCATTATTCTTATGCCTATCATGATCTCGGTTGGTCTTCTTTCCGAAATTCTTTTCCATAGCAGTTTCCAAGTCTACTCCTGTTTGATTTGCTATACATGTTAATACGAATAGGACATCAGCGATTTCATCCCCAAGGTCTTTGTTTTTGTCGGATTCTTTTTCGCTTTGTTCTCCATATCTACGTGCCATTATTCTAGCAACTTCACCCACTTCCTCCATCAAGATGGTAGTATTGGTTAATTCATCGAAGTATCTTACTCCATGTTCCTTTATCCAATGATCTACTTTTGATTGTAATTCTTTGATTTCCATTACTCTTTGTCCTTTGTGTCGATTATGATTGTTACAGGTCCATCATTTATCAAAGATACCTGCATGTCAGCTCCGAATTCTCCACTTTCTACTTTTTGCCCTGATATTGCTTGTAGTGATGCTTTAAACTTTTCATACAAGGGTATAGCAATATCTGGTTTTGCAGCACGTGTGAAACTTGGACGATTCCCTTTTTTAGTCTTTGCATGTAAAGTGAATTGAGACACAACCAAGAATTCTCCATTTAAATCCCGTATTGAGTGGTTCATTTTCCCTTCGTCATCTGAAAATATTCGAAGACTAGAAAGTTTGTTACACAACCATTCAATATCATCAGAGGTGTCATGCTCAACAATTCCAATAAACAAGAGTAGCCCCTGATCTATTGATCCTGAGACTTCGCCATTAATTTCAACTTTAGCTTTGTTTACACGCTGAATAACTACCTTCATTTATCTGTAAGTTTCATTTTGGTCCTCTGTCATGAGGTCTTGATATGTTTTGAATCTAGTCTCTGCGATTTGTCCACTTTCAACCGCTGCTTTTACTGCACAATGAGGCTCATTTACATGTTGGCAGTTGTGAAATTTGCACTCATTTAATAAGTCTCTCATTTCCGGGAAATAATGACTCATTACTTTTTTGTCAAGCTCAACAACCCCGAAGGCTTTAACACCAGGAGTGTCTATAATATACCCTCCAGTTTTCAATTTATGCATCTCTGCAAATGTTGTTGTATGCTGTCCTTGCAAGTGGTGCATAGATAATTGAGCTGTTTTAATATTCAATGTGTCGTCTAGTGCATTTAATAAGGTGCTTTTTCCTGTGCCACTATGACCAGCAATCATCACTTGATTGCCTTTTATTTCGTTTCTAAGAAAATCAATGTTCGTATTATTTTTCGCTGAAATCTTAGCACACG
>CBFHXS010000029.1:0-20643 GCA_965659845.1 Brumimicrobium sp. | reverse complement strand
TCCTTCGTATAGCTTGATAACATTTTCAACAACGGGTAAATGGTCTTCGAAATAAAGGTCGATCTTATTAAAAAGTAAGGTAACAGGAATTCGGAATGATTCTGCGGCAACCAAGAAACGATCTATAAATGTCATATGTGTCTCCGGAGCTACCAGAGTTACCATAAGATATGCTCGATCGATATTTGCGGCTAGAATATGCTTTTGTTTTGATAAGTTGACAGACTTACGAACGATGTAGTTTTTTCGTTCCTCTATTCCGCGAATTACTCCATGCTCATCGTCTTCTTTTTCTATTTGTACAATGTCTCCAGCAGCAACGGGATTGGTAGACTTTAATCCTTGAAGTCTAATTTTACCACGTATACCGCATTGAATAATGCTATTGTCTTCGAGTTCAACATTATACCATTTACCGGTAGATTTTAAGACGATACCTTTTTCCACTTGATTTATATTATATTTCAAAAATAAGTATTTATAAGGTTTTGAGTACTTTCTATCAGGTTCTATCTCACTCATCTTGTCATTGTATGTATTTAACCTTTTTTATCACAGTTTATCATATAAATTGAACCAAACTCGATATCATAAGTTAATTTTGTCACAAATTCAAGACATGATAAAAAGACTTGCAGTTTTATTTTTGCTTATACTAACTACAGTTGGTAATGCTCAAGAAATGACGTTTACAGGTGTTGTAAATGATACCATTAATGATAAACCACTTGAGAATGCTGTTGTGATGGCGGTCAGATTGTCCGATGGGAAGCTTTTGGGCTATACACGATCAGAAGCTGATGGCTCATTCGACTTGAAGGGAGTGCCAATTGATACAATGGAGTTGATTGTAACACATTATAACTTTGATGAGAAACGCTTTTATATTATCGGTTCTAGTGAAAATGACTCAATAGAAATTCCAAATATTATTTTGCCTGAGCAAGCTACAGAGATGGATGAGGTGATTGTTTTTGCGAATAAAAAGCCAATCTACTTTAGAGGGGACACGTTAGTATATGTTGCTGATTCTTTTGCGACGAAAGAAAATGCAATGGTGGAAGATCTGATAAAGAATTTACCTGGTTTAGAAGTGGATGATGACGGGAATATTAGCTCACAAGGACGCCAAATTACGAAAGTACTTGTAGATGGAGACGAATTTTTTGGAGATGACCCCACAATTGCAACGCGAAACTTACAGGCTGAGGGTGTTGATAAAGTGGAGGTTTATGAAAAAGAAGATGAGACCTCTGGAGGTAATTCGGAAGAAAAGATACAGGTGCTGGATGTAAAACTAAAAGAAGACGCTAAAAAAGGTTACTTCGGTAAGGTAGCAGGTTCAGGCGGCGCCAACCCCGAATACTTAAACAACGATCCTAATGGACAATTGTTTTATGAAGGTGAATTATTGGCTAACTATTTCAATAAGGATTTAAAGGTTTCCGTATTCGCATTAGGATCAAATACACCGAACACGGGCTTTAGTTATCGAGACGCGTCAAGATTTGGTTTGACAAATGAGTTTTCAGGAGGCTGGAGATCACAATTTGGAGGACGTTCTCAAGTTTCTGGTTTGCCACAAAATTATAAAGGAGGATTTTACTACTCAGATAAGATAGGTAAAAAGGAGAAGGTGAAGATCGGATTAAACTACACGTATAATGACAGCAGATTAACTACGGATCAAAGCAGAACAAATGAATTTTTTCTTCCAGATACAACATATACCTCTGAATCTAGGAATCAAGAGTTTCAAAAACAACTTTCTCATACTATGAATTTCACTTTAGAGTATGCCTTAAGTAAGCAAACAACGTTAGAACTCAAGTCAAATTTAACGGTACGCGAAGAAGAGATCGAGGAAGATAATGAAACAACTTTTTACAGTGCATTACGAGACTCTACAAATGCTACGAATGTTACGAATTCAAGTACAGCTGGTGGATTAGAAACAAATGTAGACGCAAGGTTAGTGCATGAATTTAAGAAGCGTAATCGTGAATTAATGGTTCAGTATCAGCTCGGATATACTGAAACTGATAGAGAAAACTTTATGGAGTCGAATATTCTTTTTTATGAATTACCGATTCCAGACTCATCATATAATCAGAGGAGAGACATATTAAGTAATACAACTGGACATAGAGGTCTAATAGAATACACAGAGCCTTTATCTCGAAAGTTAAAGCTTAACTTACAGTATAAGGTTGATTATTTCTATGGGGAACAATCAACATTAACATACGATCGAAATGGAGGGGCATATGATAGTCTTGCTTCCATCTACAGTAATGACTTTAGTAATGATCGACTAGAGAATAGAGCTGGGGCCTCATTAATATATACAGATCGAAAACATTCGTTAAATGCTGGTACGCGTGTTAGGAATGTAGTGATAGACAACATAGATAATTTCACTGGTGCGTTGATTCAACAAGATGTAAATAATATTTTACCATTTGTTGAGTACACATATAAATGGAGTAATTCGCATCGTCTTCGATTCAATTATAGAACGAGTTCAGCACAACCCAGTTTGAGTCAGTTACAACCCGTTAGGGACAATACTAATCCAAATAATTTACAAGTCGGTAACCCTGATTTGATCCCAAATTATACACATAGTTTAAATACTTTTTATAATAAATGGAATGCACTAAAGCAATCTTATATGTGGGCAAGTGCCTATATGAGTATTACAAATGATGCCTTTTCAAATTCCATTTTTTATTTGCCGGACGGTAGAACAATCTCACAATCAATCAATGTTGACGGAAATGTAAATGCAGGAGTTTTTGCTGGTGGAGGAATTCCATTATTTGATAAGAAGCTAAGGTTAGATCCGCGTGTAAATGCAAATTATACTCGGTTTAATTCTCAGATCAATGGATTGGAGAACGTCACAGAGAATCTTGGAGTAGGAGGAGAAGTACAACTAGGATTGAGAAGTGATACTATGGAAATTAGTATAAAAGCGAGTTATCAATACAATAGTCCAAATTCTAGCCTCGCAATAGGAGCAAATCAACCATACATGCAGCAGAGGTATAGCGCCGAAGTATTCTTTGAATTACCATGGAAGTTTTTCATAGAGAGTGATGCCGGATATACGATAAACTCTCAAAGAGCTGATGGGTTCAATATTAACCCTTTTATTTGGAACGCAAAGTTGAATAAACGTTTTCTCAAGACTGGAAACCTAGTTGTTCACATTGCTGTAAATGATATTTTTAATCAAAACATAGGTATTGATAGGAGTATAGGGAATAATGTTATCACAGACACTAGAAATGTGATTATTGCGCGCTATTTCATGGCAGGTTTAACGTTGAGATTTAATAACAATAAAACGAAAGTAGATGAAGGTAAAGGTATGTTCTAATAGTATTCTGTTGTTTTTTCTTCTGACAGTTGTTTCTTTTACTTCAATTGCTCAAAATAGCGCAATGACATCTGGAGAAATCCTTTATGAAAGGAGGACTAACCTAGAGAAACGTTACGAAGGCATGGATCAAAATCGTTGGATGCGCGGAGATCTTAAGAAACCAATGGTTGAAGAATTTAAACTCTACTTTACAGATTCAACCGCTTTGTTTAAACCGATTTTACCCGAAGTTCCAGACGAAAGAGAATGGGCGACCATGAAAAATACTTCATATCAAAACTTAAGTAATGGAACGTTAGAACAGGAATTTTCTTTTTGGGGAACAAAAGTGTACATGAAGGACTCTTTGAAGAAAAGAGATTGGATTATTACAGGGAACAGCCGTGAGATAGCAGGTTATAAATGTCGTCAAGCTATGTGGGAAGCAAATGATTCTACAAACATTTATGCTTGGTATGCAGATGAATTGATTGCTTCTTTTGGTCCTGAAACATTTAACGGTTTGCCAGGTGTAATGCTCGGATTAGCTATTGAAGATGGAGGGGTGGTTTACTTTGCAAAGGAAGTTAAACCCTTAAATACCAATATTCAGAAAGAAGTACCGAAAGGAAAAGCAAAAGACTACTATTCTGAGGAGGCGCTAAGAGAAGTAATAACTGAACGTTTTACAGATTGGGGACTTGTCGATCGTATCATGTTTGATATGTTTGTTTGGTAAATTGGAGTTTAACTTTACCTGAATTTCTCACCTCCTGTTTAACCTTAATGTTACTTAGATTATAATTATCTTAAACATTAATATTAGCGTGTTTCATTCATTTTTTGTGACGTATTTTTGCGGCGAATTAAAAAATAAATGAATGAAAAAAATGTTTTTAACAGTGGCGATTTTATGTAGTTCGCTGTCAATTTCCTTCGGTGGTGAAGGAGATAAGGTAAAAGTTGTATCAAGCGATACGATTTCTTCCCAAGTAGTTTTCAATGTGCACGCTAACTCCTCAAACGTAATAGGTGTAGACTTGGCTGGTATATCCACGGATATGGCTAGTTTGTCTTTGATCGACCAAAATGGCGAAACGCTATTTTATAAATTTATAAATAGTTCAGAAGGTCAATTTGAGTTTGATCTCGCTACTATTAAACCCGGAATATATTACGTTAAGTTGAATCTGGATAGTGAAATACGAATGAAGCTTCTGGTTGTCGATAAAAAGGTACAACCTTAATTTGATGCAGAAACTATTCTTTTGGTCTTGAATAAAACCAACTTAACTATAAATAAAATATTCAAGATCATTTCTTTTTGTTGAACGTTTGTATCTTTGTAATTAAATTTTTTCAATTGAAAACAGTTTACATTACACGAAGAGAACACTTCAACGCTGCCCACAAATTGTGGAGGCCTGAATGGAGTGAAGAGAAGAATGATGAAGTTTTTGGTAAATGCAGTAATAAGAACTGGCATGGACATAACTTCAATATTTTTGTAACAGTTAAAGGTATTCCTTCACCAGATACTGGCTTTGTGATTAACTTGAAAGATCTTAGTAAGATCATGAAAGAATACGTGGTAGAAGCGTTAGATCATAAAAACCTTAATTTGGATGTTCCATTCATGGAAGGTATTTTGGCTTCGACTGAGAATTTGGTTATCGAAATATGGAAGCAGATAGAAACTCCTATTAAAGAAGCCGGGGGAGAGTTGGTGAAGATAAAACTGGAAGAAACTGAAAATAATTATGTAGAATACTACGGAGGAAACCAGCCGTTTTAAACTGCAACAACCATTTGAATTTTGAACGATAATTTCAATTACGACGACGAGAAAACTGAAAGATTAAAGGATGTTTATAAGAATGTTCTAAAAGAAATCGGTGAAGATCCCTCAAGAGAAGGTTTGGAAAAGACCCCAGAACGTGTTGCAAAGGCAGTTCAATTTCTCACTAAAGGTTACAAGCAGAATCCAGATGAGATTTTAAAGAGTGCGTTATTTCATGAGGATTATTCTGAAATGGTAATCGTTAAAGACATAGAAGTATATTCTCAATGTGAACATCACATGTTACCATTCTTTGGTAAAGCGCACGTTGCATACATTCCTAACGGAACAATTGTAGGATTAAGTAAAATTCCAAGAATTGTAGATGCCTATGCTAGACGCCTACAAGTTCAGGAAAGATTAACGTTAGAAATTAGAGATTGTATTCAGCGAACGCTGCAACCAAAAGGTGTTGCTGTTGTTTTAGAGTGTAATCACATGTGTATGCAAATGAGGGGTGTAGAAAAGCAAAATTCTTCTACTACGTCTTCAGCTTTTACAGGGTTGTTTTTAAGAAATGATAGTACGAGAAAAGAATTCATAAACCTTATACAAGCTAGATTACATTAGGTTGCAATTCTGTTTAACATTCCTCTGAAAATAAATCCGTGAAATGGAAATACGCTGTACCAATACAGTCGACCCCATAAGCCTTTTGGTCGAAAAGTAGCGGTTTGGGTTATTTCATTGTCCTTGACCTGAAAGGATAACCACGCTTCACCTGGTAATTTCATTTCAGCAAATAGAACAAGTTGTCCTTCAGATTTATCAGCATAGAGTACTCTCCAAAAGTCTAATGCATCCCCAACTTGAATATTTTCTGGATGCGTTCTTCCCCTACGTAAGCCAACACCACCAACAAGTTTGTCCAGAAAACCTCGAGTTCTCCACATCCAATTTCCATAGTACCATCCAGTTTTACCACCAATACTCCATACTCTTCGCATGGTTTCTCGCTTATCATTTATTGATACTTTCCTTTTATCTTTAAAAACACCTTCTGTGGGTACTTCATTAAAATCTGAAAGTCGTTGTCTAAAATCACTGCTGGCTAATGCATCTTTCCAACTGGAGGCAAGTCGTTTATCGTTTATAGCATTTAATGTATATGAGAGCGCCTCTTTGTAAGAAAAGGGTTGAATTCCTGTGGTTTTATTAATATTACTAGGTTCGCAGATTACTTCAACTTTCATACTATTCACAAGAGATGATGCCAATTTGTAAGAGGTAGACGTAATAAAGAATAACCAATACGAAGAAAGTTTAGGTGTCATAACCGGTACTGTATAGAACCATCTTTTCATGTCTCTAGCGTCGGCATATCCTTGCAACATTTCTTTATAGGTTAGTATATCCTGCCCCCCTATGTCAAAATGTTGATCGTACAAATTTTTATTATGAAGTCCTTTTTCGAGAAATGCGAGAACATCTCTTATCGCGATAGGTTGGCATTTAGTATTCAACCATTTCGGGGCGATCATAACAGGAAGCTTTTCGACTAGATCACGAATGATCTCAAAAGATGCACTTCCGGAACCAATAACAATCCCAGCCCTGAATGTAGTGAGATGAAAACTTCCCTGAGCTAAGGTCTTCTCAACCTTAAGTCGAGACTCTAGATGCTCTGAAAGTTCGTTTTCATTGACAATTCCACTGAGGTAAATGGTCTGTTCACAATTCGTTTTTGAAACAATATTCATGAAATTTTGTGCCGTTTTCTCCTCGATTGATTTGAAATCACTGTGCGTAGACATAGAGTGAATCAAATAGTATGCAGCATCGATATCTTTTGGTATGCTAGATAAACTTTCTAGGTCTTCGAAGTCAACTTCGATTACTTTAATTTTTTCTCTTATCTCATTTACTGGGTTGAAGCGAGCCTCATCCCGCACACAACAGACAACTTCATGCCCTAACTCAACGAGTCGAGGTAAAAGACGTTTTCCTATATATCCTGTTGCTCCAGTAAGTAATATTTTCATTACTCCTCTATAGCATCAATTTGCTTCATAACTTCTTGAGCTTCTGCATAAAGTTCATCAGCTCTTTTTCGATTGGAAGTTGACGCTTTATGCGACTGCTCCATTAGCTTATTGTACTTATCATACAGTTTATCTTTCTTTGATTTTCTTGAAAATAGTCCCATCGTTCTTTTTATAGTAGAACGATTTGGCAGTTGCTTTGTTCGCTGAAATGCTTAATGTTTGAAAGCGGATAGTCGAATTTCCTGCTTTAGTTTCGATTGGGCGTCTGCAAGTTTTTGAATATCTACGAAACGACCTTTTCCCAATTGAGCAGCTTCTCGCATGTTTGCTTCGGACTTTTCATTACTTTTTATTCCGACTACACTAAGTGTTACACATTTTTTTAGATTACGCTTGATGTGTTTTTGATAATCCCCAGAACTTCGGTTAAAAGCTCCATCGGTGATTATTATAACCTTATTTGCCCCGTCCGAAATGAAATTTCTTCGTGCTTGTCTGTATCCGATCTTGATACCTTTTCCTCCAGCTGTGAGTCCTGAAGCTTTAAGATCTCTTACGATTTCATTGATTTTTTCTTTTTCATTACCCGATGTTGGTTTTAAGAGTACCTTAGCTTCATTAGCATAAGAAACCAATCCGATTTTATCCTGAGGCCTGAGCATTTCAACTAACTGACCTAGTGAATATTTCAATAGTTCAATTCGATCTTCTTGACGCATTGAAGAACTCACATCAATCACAAATACTACATTGATGGGTTTGAAGTTCGCTGAACTAAAATCATTTTCGTCGAGTTCAGTGAAAGAAGGGGGGATTTCTTCTTCACTTTCCAGAACGGTATCATTTTCTTCGATCATTTCAGTAATGTCAACTTCTTCTGTCTGCTCTTCTGAAATAACAATATATGTGGTATCCTCTTCGCGAATTTCTAAAAGTGGGTCTTCTTCAGGAATTAATTCCTTTTTCTTTTCTAGCTCAAGGATAATTAGATTGCGTTTGAAATTGACATATGCGCCTTTTTCTGCCGGGGAATAACCATCATGTGTACCATAGAAATATGATATTCCTAAAGGTATTTTTATTTTAAATTGTCCTTTACTATTGGTTTTCCATTTACCAAGAGGAGTACCATTTTGAATAATAGCAACATAAGAATGAGATAGGCGCTCTCCAGTATTTTTATCAACAGTGCGAACTGTCAATGTGAATTCTAAAGGGTTATTGTTTGCCTGCTCTTGATCAAATGATGGACAAGCAGTGAAATTATTCTGATTGGAAGGTAGAGACTCTATTTTACCTTTCAACTTTATAATAGTAGCGGTCTGTTTATCGCTAGTGAATACTTTGACTTCATAGGAAAAACGTCCTTCATTTTTTTTGTTAATCTGAAAACGAATTACATTTGAGCTGTCCGGCATCATGAGTGCTCTCTTCTGAATGTAGACAACTTCTCGGGGTTGATCAACGCTGAGGATATAGGCCTCCTTATTTGTATTGTTCTTAAGGTAGATATCTATGTACCTTGCATCTCCTGATTCAAGACTCCCGAAGTCATGTTCAGTTTTATCAAACACTACTTGACCATTACCAGAAAACGTTCGAAGACTGAGTAACAGTAATATTATGATTTGAAATATTCTCATATAAAAAAAGGCCGTCCACAAATGTAACGACCTTTAGCTCTTTATGTTACTATAGTTTACGCGTTTTCTTTCAAAAATGCAGCCAAAGCGTTTGAAAGGTTGTCGTCAGCATCACCAAAATTATCTGCATAATCCTGATAGCTCCTTTTTATAACCTCTTTTGCTTCGTCAGGTCCGTAGGTATGAGTTATCTCAACCTTTTTAGAGTTACCTTCGAGATCCTTGTACGTTAGAAAGAAATGTTTTACACGATCGATAACCATTTCTGGCAAGTCATCAATTGACTTTATATTTCCATAGGCTTGATCACCTTTTAAGACAGCAACTATTTTATCATCAGCTTCACCACCATCAATCATTCTGAATCCACCTACAGGGATACATTCAGCAATAATATTTCCTCTGTTCACTTCTCTTTCTGAAAGGACACAAATATCTAAAGGATCACAATCACCTACAATACCTTCTTTTCCTGTTTTTTCTGCACAATATTCAGCAACAGATTTTTCACAATAAGTTTGAGGTACAAATCCATACATACATGGCATGTGATTAGAAAACTTTTGAGGTCGATCAACGAGTATGTATCCACTGTCTTTATCGACTTCATATTTGATTGCATCAGAAGGGATGATTTCAATAAATGCATTAACAATCTCTGGTTGTTTTTCTCCAATTGAAATTCCGTGCCATGGGTGAGCTACAAATCTTTTTGATAGCGCATCTTTAAGTTGCTTAATATCTTCTTTCATATAAAGTTGTTTCGTGTGAAAATTTATCAGGGCGACAAAAATAACGCAAAAAATTCAAAATAATTATGCTTATGTGAATTTTTGCATTTTCCGATATCAATTTACTGTCCAAAGGAAAGGTAGTTTAAAGGATTTAGTGGCCCCATGTCCGACCATAATTCAAAATGTAGATGAGGACCAGTCGTGCGCTCCCCAGTATTACCAACAATTGCTATTGCCTTTCCAGCTGTAACTTTTTCTCCAACTTCTACTATGATTTTTTGAGCATGTTTATATACAGAAACGATTTCATTTTGATGACTAAGTATAACAGTGTATCCATCTTTATCGTCATAGGAGGAATGCAAAACGATTCCATCTAAACATGCTTTAATTTGCTCATTTTTCTTTGTTACAACATCTACTCCAGGATGATTTGGTGTTCTGAACTCTCTACTTATCTCTCCTTTCACTGGGTCAAACAAAAATAGATTTTTGAAAATATCGTTGGTGTTTGCAGTTTGTTGATCGTTACTCATTTGAATTTGTGCAGTTAATGCCTCTTCGGCATCAGTAAGGGAAGTATCAAGATTAAACTCATTTATGTCTTCTTCTTCGAAATTGTGAGCAAGATAAACGGAATCAATTGGTATTTCACCCAGGATAACTTGTTGTAGGTTCTTAATGTATGAGTCTTGAGCATCAATCTTTCCGTTAAGCATTTTAATACTTTCCATCTGTTCCTTCAGTTGATCTTTACTTCTGTCTTGAACATTTTCAGGTAAAATGTTGCCAAGAGGAGTAAATGAAAAAAGTGTATAATTGAGTAGAAAAAAAGAGATGAATAATAAAACAACAATGCTTAAGAGCTGAATGCGATTAATTTTTACTCTCCACCATTCTTCAAATGTTACTGGATCCATTCCAACTAACCGTGTGGATTGTTTAAACCAACTTTTTTTCTTATCTTTCTTGTTCTTCGACATGCAAAGGCAAAAATAAGGGTATGATTGTGAATCGTTTAATTTTCACTCGTTAAAAAATCAAAAGAAACGGTAACTCGATGAAAATGATTAATTTTGGCTTGTTATTTGTACTCTGTTTTGACAACTTTTTGAAATGTCAAACGTTATAATATACAGATGAAACAACTTTTGCTATCCATATGCCTCATTTTGGGTTTTACAGCTCACTCTCAACTCCAGACAAATGGCGGTCAAACGCCAGGTCAGTTGGTTCAGAATGTGCTAATTGGGCCAGGGGTGAATGTTTCCAATGTCTTTTATTCTGGTTCACTTAATGCAATTGGAACGTTTGATGCGACAAATGCGAGTATTGGTTTAGATAATGGTATAATAATGACAACGGGAACAATAAACCCTGGAGCAGATGGTCCGCATGGCCCGAATAATGCAGCCAATGCAGGAGTAAATAATGGTGTAACAGGATATTCTCAACTCACTAATTTAGTCGGTACCCAAACCTACAATGCAGCAATATTAGAATTTGATTTTGTTCCGTTGTCTGATTCGGTTAAGTTTAACTATGTTTTCGCTTCTGAGGAATATCCGGAATTTGTTGGATCTCAGTTCAATGACGTTTTTGCATTCTTTATAACTGGACCTGGAATTCCTGGAGGTGTGCAGAATATGGCTATAATCCCAGGGACCACTCAACCTGTAGCTATAAATAATGTCAATGGGGGCTCTAATAGTAATTATTATGTTGACAACGGTACCGGTTCTAATGCTCCATTTAATAATGATCCTTTTTATGTACAATATGATGGCTTTACAACTCCTATGCAAGCCGTATCTAAGGTTGAATGTGGAGAAACTTACCATCTGATTATTGCTGTAGCTGATGTTGGTGACGAAATCTATGATTCTGGTATTTTTTTAGAGGCGAATAGTTTGACAAGTGAGCAGCCCGTTACGGTTGATTATGAGTTATCTAGTGATCCTTATGCAGATGGCGTTACTATGGCTCAGGGGTGCACGAGCGCAACATTTACAATTACAAGATCAGGCGATATCAGTCAACCTTTAAGTATTCCTGTTAATGTTTCAGGGTCTGCAACGGAAGGTGTAGATTATTCAAGTATCCCGAGTGTTGTTAATTTTGCGGCGGGTCAAGACGAAGTTACTTTCACGATTGATGCATTGAATGATCCTGGTCTGGTTGGAGTTGAAAATTTAACAGTAGAATTCGAAATACCAGATCCTTGTGGGAATAATAATTTTCAAACTGTGGAGCTGTTTATCCAAGAAGTGCAGGATGTCCAAGTCACTATTGAAGCCGGAGAAGTTGAATGTCCTGGTGACGAGATAGAATTGTTTGCAAACGCTACTGGTGGAGGCGGAGGATATACATATTCTTGGAGCACAGGTGAAACGACTGAATCTATTTTTGTATCTCCAGCAAGTACACAAATATTCACAGTTTCAGTTACAGACGATTGTCTGAATCAAACTGCAAATGCAAGTACAACAGTAGCTGTTCCTAGTTTTGATCCGTTGCTGGCAAATGCGACAGATGACTTTTCAGAACAGTGTCCTTATGTGCCTTTTGATCTTAATGTCGAGGTTACTGGAGGGTCAGGTACATATACATATTCTTGGACAGGACCGGATGGAAACGTTATTAGTACCGGAAACGCTGTGAATGTAGTTCCTAGTGAGACGACTACCTACTCTGTAGTAATAGAAGATGCATGTGGCAATGTGGTTACAGACGAAGTTACAATCACCATTTTGAGTCCTCCATTGATACTAGATATTACTCCAGAACAAGAGATCTGTCCAGGTGATTCTGCTTTAATAACTGTCAATGCTTCTGGAGGGTTTGGTAACTATTATTATTTCTGGACTCATTCAGATGATACAACAGCCTCTATTTGGGTAAAACCAAATGTTTCGACTGACTATATCGTCATTGTTAAGGATGACTGTGGAACATTCCAGGTGCAGGCAACCACTTCTGTTATTGTTGTTAAGCCAGACGCTGATTTCCGTCCAGTTACTGACCCTAAATTCACAAATATTCCGATGACTTTTCAGAATTTAACGGAAAACGGGGTTACTTATGAGTGGGAGTTTGGCGAAGGATCAACTTCTTCAATGACTCATCCAAATAATGTTTATACTGAATCGGGAACTTACGATGTAACACTCATCGCAACAGATGAAAAGGGTTGTATAGATTCGATTACTAAACCGATTATTATATTGGACGAATTCTATATATATGTTCCTAATGCTTTCACACCAGATGGAAACCGATATAACAATACTTTCCGGGTAAGTACAATAAATATTGTCAATTTCGATATTCAGATTTTCAACCGTTGGGGGGAGTTGATATTTTCATCTAATGATAAGAATTTTGAATGGGATGGAAGTTACCAAGGTAATATCGTTCAAGATGGGACATATGTTTGGAAGATAAGTTATTCCCAGATCAATAATCCAGAAGAAGATGTGATGATAACGGGACATGTGTCAGTATTGCGTTAATGTCTTTGTTTTTCGATCCTATTCATGTTTTCCTTGTTTTCAATTGTATCTTTGTGCAACAGAAACAAGTCTATGAAATTTTCGCGTAAACAACGTTACTTGCTCAGTGTCCTAAGTGGACTTTTAATGGTTTTTAGTTTTCCTTTCACTGGAAGTCTATTTCCCTTGGTGTTTTTAGCTTGGGTTCCCTTGCTACTCGTTGAGCATAATATCTACAGAGAAAAGTATAGGTCTGGAAAAGTTTTTTTTCATGCGTATTTAACGTTCGTAATATATAATCTAGGCACTACTTTTTGGATTTATTTTTCCAAGGGAGGAGAGATGGGAGCGGTCTTGGCCTATCTCCTAAATGGTTTATTGATGGCGCTTGTATTTCTATTATTTCATTGGACAAAAAAATACGTAGGGCAAAAAGAAGGCTATATAGGATTACTTTTTTTCTGGATTGGATTTGAATATTTTCACTACCATTGGGAGTTAAGCTGGCCTTGGCTAAATATTGGTAATACATTTTCTATAATTCCTGAAGTTGTTCAATGGTACTCCTATACAGGTGTTCTTGGGGGGAGTTTGTGGATCCTTCTAGTGAATTTAGTTGTCTTTAAAGTTGTGTCGAACGTCATTTTTGGTAAAGAGTCATGGAAAATCCAAACTCCACTTATCTATTTGTCTTCAGCCTTGATTTTGATTCCATCAATACTGTCTTTTTGGAGCTATAGCGTATACGAAGAAAAGAAGGACCCCATAGAGGTTGTTGTCACTCAGCCAAATATTGATCCGTATAATGAGAAGTTTTCAGTTCGTACTGAAGATCAAATGCAAAAACTTATCGATCAGGCGAACAGGCTGGTAACCAGTAATACGGATATAGTTCTTGGTCCAGAGACTGCTTTACCACAGTCTTTTGATGAGGCGAATTATGCATCAAATAGAGGATACAATATTGTGTTGAAGGCTGTAGAAAAATGGAATGGTCCAGATCTTTACCTCGGTGCTTCCACTTACAGATTGTTTGAGAAAAAAGAAAGGGTATCAATGAAACCTTTGTCTGGAGGGCCTGGTTTTTACGAGCACTACAATACTTCCATGTTAATTTCACCTGAGAGACCTGCAACGTTTTTACATAAATCAAAGCTGGTATTAGGAGTAGAGAAGGTTCCATTTTCAAATTGGTTTCCAGCGCTCGAAAAACTGTCAGTTGATAATGGTGGAACTTCAGGGACTTTAGGTATAGAGAAAGAGCCGAAAATCATGAGGTCCTCAGGCTTTTATTTTGCCCCAGTAGTATGTTATGAATCGCTTTATGGAGGGTTTATTGCTGCGCAATGTCGCAAAGGAGCCCAAGTTATTTTTATTATTACAAATGATGGTTGGTGGGGTGACTCCCCTGGTCATAAACAACATGCAAGCTTTGCAAGGTTGCGGGCGATTGAAACAGGGAAATATGTAGTACGATCAGCGAACACTGGTATTTCTTCGGTTATTAATCAACGAGGTGATGTACTCCATAGGACAGAATATTGGGTAGAGGATGTTTTCAAAAAAACAGTACATCTCAATGATGATGTAACCTTTTATGTCGAATACGGTGATGTTATCGGTCGTTCTTTTGGATTTGTATTCTTCCTATTGATTGCTTTAACTCTTGTGAAGTACCTTCGCAGATTCGGAACAAATTTTAAGCGTTAAGCTCTTTTGCTGCCGCGTGGCAGATAAATAGGGTAGTTTAACTTAACCTCAGCATTCAATTGGTGCAACAGATTGTATAGTCCGAAAAATGTTCTCATGACATATATTGCGTCCCTTGAACCTCTTGCGTTATTCAGTTTTCGAATAGATTTGTCTTTTGAAATTCCTTCACCCATCGTAAATATATCGTGGAAGAATTTATCGTCACCAAAGTCAAATTTATCGTGATGAAAGGGTTTCCCCAGCAAAGAAATCATTTGCTCGTACATATTTTTTAGCTTTATTTTATCTTCCGGACGATCTTCAACTCTAAAGAAATCCATTTTCTCATAGATATCATTAAGTTCTTCTTCGTGTTGAAGAATGTCTGGTCGGAGAAGTTGGTAGTAGTATTTTGCAAAATCATCTGGAATTACTTTTACACAGCCAAAATCAATAACACATAAATCTCCTTCAGCGGAAATGATAAAGTTTCCAGGATGGGGATCTGCATGAACCATTTGCAGTTCTCTCATTTGAAATAAGGTGAAATCCCACAAGGTTTGTCCGACTTTATTCTTTAGTTCTTGATTTTTACAGGTTTTTACAAAATCATTAAAAATAGTTCCTTCAATCCAGTCCATGGTTAAGATACGATCACTTGAAAGTTCTTCATAGTATTTTGGGAATTTTACATCTGTAAAGGACGCACACAATTTTCTAATGTGTTCTCCATTTTTTAATTCATTGAGGTAATGTGTCTCTTCAATCAGTTTCGACTCCACTTCTTCGAGATACATTTTTAAATCTGCCGATTTCATATTAAATAATCTTGCAGCTAACGGTTTGATCAACTTGAGATCAGAAGAAATAGAATCTGCTACACCCGGGTATTGTATTTTTACAGCTAGTTCTTTGCCATCTTTCGTTGCTTTGTGCACCTGGCCAATACTAGCGGCATTAACAGCCTCTTTACTAAAAGTATCAAAGATATCTTCTGGTCGTTTTCCAAGATATTCCTTGAAAGTTTTGGATATTAATGGGTAGGATAGAGCAGGGGCATTATATTGAGACATCGAAAATTTTTCCTGATATGCCGTTGGTAACACCTGCTCGTCCATACTCATCATTTGCGCAACTTTCAGGGCACTTCCTTTGAGTTCACTTAATGTGTCGTAAATATCATTAGCATTATCGCTATGAAGTTCGTCTTTGGTATGTTTACTATTGACGAATTTTTTTGAATAATATTTTACGTAGTTTCCACCTACCTTCGCAGAAGTTCCTGCAATTTTGGCGGCTCTTTTAATCTTTGAGGTTGGTATCGACTTTTGTTTTTTAGCTGTCATGTTAGACTAATTTTGTTTTCATGGCAAATTTTCCGAAGTCTAAAATTGAATCTAATGGACTGTGACCTAAAAATTCAAAAGCTAGATTCACACTTTTTTCAATTGCAGCATCTGTGGTTTGAAATTTTTCAGATTGGTCATTAATCCAAACTCTAAAGGCATAAAGGAAAACAAGCTTGAAGCTCTTTGCATAGTAATCTCCTATGTAAGGCCTAGAAATAATTTCTTCGTTGTTTTTTGCTTCTTGAATAATCTGTTCCATTCTAGCGTTAAACTGTCTAAAAAAAGAATCCCAGTCTCCAGCGAGGTGCTTTATTTCTTTAATTTTACTGTACTTATTTATTAAGTAAGATCTCTTTTCCATGCATTCTTCAAATAGAGTGAAGAACAAGGCAAGTGCCTTTTCATTTGCAGAAAATTCCTCATAGTTTTCATCCTCGTCAATTCTTTCTATGGTAGTATTGATTATATCCTCTAGAATATATTTTTTGATAGCTGTTAGACTATTGAAATGGTTGTAGAACGTCTTTTCTTTGGTGTTTGCATAAGTGCAAAGCTCAAAAACGGAGTGCGGCTCTCTTCCTTCTAGCAGTTCAAATTCAGTATACTTTTTTGCAATGATTTCTTTTTTCTTCATGAATCAACGATTTTACATATAACAAACGCTAAAATGATTTTGTTTGTATGCGATCACTCATTTAAAAAATGTTAATGTTTGGAGACAAAAAAAGCCGTTCAGAAATGAACGGCTCCTCTTATTCTTGTTAAGTCAAATTAGTCTTCTGGTAATATATCCATCTTTTCAGCAAAGTGAAAACAATAATCGCGTAAATCTTCACTGATATTCTTTTCACCCGTGGCACTTTGGAAGGTGTCTGCCATCGTCAGTAATGTCTGATGGAAGAATTGCTTCATTTCTTCGATAGACATATCCTTTGTCCAAAGATCAATTTTCATAGTATTCTTATCTTTTGGATCCCAAAGAGATAACATCATTGCCATAGCTTCTTTATTATCTATTTGGCCATCTTCAGCTGACCACATCATGCGTACTGGAACGTTGTTTTCATTTGTTCCAACGTTAACTTCTATTTTCGATGTTTTAGTAATCTTATCTTCACTCATAATTAATCGATCTCGTATGATTGTAAAATATTATTATAATCTATTTTTAATAGTTCCTGCAAAGATACTTCTTTGTTTTCTTCCATGAATCCTTTGACCATTTTATATCCTAGGAATTGTCCCATTCTGTCAGGTGATTCATCAGGAAGTCCTACAGTAGTTGGTCCAGCATTTAGAAAATTAGCTTTATCCTTTCTGTTATTCTTAAACAGTAATTGTTCTTTGACTAAATAGTCCCAGGTCAAATCTTCATTTTGCTCTGCCCAAGTCCAGTCTTTATCCGAGTATCTTAAAATATATCGTTCTTCTGCTACAGGAAAACAAGCATTAGTTATGTAGAGTATTTTTCCTGCTTGAATAATATGTTGTGCGAGTTGTTTATCAATTTCGTCAAATAAATGCATTTGAATCCAATTGAATGCGATATCTCTTTCTAAATATTGAAGGTCCATTCGTTCTTTTTGCCATTCATAGAGCTGGTTTTTAGGAATTGAAGAGATTATTTTAGTTTCTGGGTTCAGATATGATTCAGGAGCTATTGTAACAGCGCTATCGGAGCAGTTGATAGTACTGAATAGTTTATTCATATATATTAGCTTATGGGGAAGGGGAGCACTGTCGAAATGAAACTTGAAATAACGGAAAGCATCTGAAATCTTGTCTTCCTTTTCGACTATCTTCGGAATGAGCTCTTTTTTTGATTTTTCAAGGTCTTTAATGTATTCTGTATCGTAAAACTGATGGATTTTATTTACTATACTTTCAGAAGAATTCATCCTTAGGTTTTGCCTCCATTCATACAGGTATATCGAACCGAGTTCTTTTTTAAGCATACTATGATTAGCAGCTAGATTCTCTTTTGATACATTATTAAGCAAATCATCTACATAATAGAATTCTTGATCAATAGTTGCCGTTTGAGATATGTCGACGTTCAGACGATTCTTAGAACAACTGCAAAGAATGACTGATAATGAAATAAACAAACCAATTGTATTTTCTATCTTCATGAAATATGATTATTATTGCAGATTGAAATAGTTTATCAAAAACGAATTCAACAAACAAACTCAAAAATATGAAAAAGTTACTGATATTAGGTTTAACTCTGTTTTTTGCAGCGAATATAAATGCTCAAGATGCAGGGGATAAAAAAGTATTAGCTGGTCTAATGATCGGTGGCGGAATGAACTTTAATTCAGCAGAGACGAATGCGATTTCTACATCAGTGGGAGGAGATTTTGTTGCAGGAATGAATTTAGATTGGCATTTTGCGGGCAATATCGCTTTGTCAACTGGAATTGAATTTGACTTTAATAGATTCACTCATACATTCAATGATTCTGCGTTTTTTGATTATTCTGATAAGGAAGTCCTTCAACGTGGAAATTTAGACGACGAAAATTTTGGTACAGCTTCAGATTTAGGTGAGGGTCGATTTTTCTTAGAGGAAAGAAAATACAAAAGTATATATTTGAGTTTACCAGTCATGTTGCGTTTTCAGACGAATTATTTAGGACTCATGCGATACTTCGGTAAGTTTGGTATTCGTAATAGCTTTTTATTGCAAACAAGAGGAGATAACGTAGGTAATAATTATCCGATTGATGCAGCACCAATGACTTCAGCTAACTTAGAGGATATGAGAATCCCTGGCTCTTTGTCTTTGTATAAAGGTACTATAGCGTTCTCAGCTGGGGCAGAATGGAACTTTACAGGAAGCACATGTCTTGTAGGTGAAATAGGATATTACTATGGATTTACTGAAATTCATCAGCAAACCGCCTTAACAGGTGATGATAATAAGAATATGTCGCTTTACAACGGTCCATATGCGAATAAAGCAGATAGAGATTATTTTACACCTAGTTCTCGTCAAGGTCAATTACTCGTTAAAGTATCCATTTTATTTTAATGACCGATAAGATCAACAAAGAGCGAGTAACTTCGTACATAACGAACTGGTTGAAAGAATACTTGGCAACGACTCCCCTAAATGGTTTTATTGTAGGTGTTTCGGGAGGTGTAGATTCTGCTTTAACTTCAACTTTGTGTGCAAAAACAGGCGCAGAAGTTGTTCTGGTTAATATGCCTATTCGACAAACCTCACAAGAATATGAACGTTCGAAGAATCAAATCAATTTTCTCGAAGACAATTACAAGAATGTAAAAGGGCTTGAGATTGACTTAACTTCTACTTTTAATTGTTTTGAAGAAGATATGCCAGTACAGACGTCAAGTGATCAGCTTGCCATGGCAAATTCCAGAGCACGATTAAGAATGGCTACGCTTTATGCTGTAGGACAATCAAATGGATTACTCGTAGCAGGAACTGGGAATAAAGTAGAAGACTTTGGTGTTGGTTTTTATACAAAGTATGGAGATGGGGGAGTAGATATTAGTCCAATTGCGGACCTGATGAAGTCAGAAGTTTATGCCCTCGCAAAACATGTTGATGTAATTCCCGAAATCCTCAAAGCTAAACCTACGGATGGTTTATGGGGAGATGAGAGAAATGACGAAGATCAAATAGGAGCAACATACGATGAGCTAGAGTGGGCGATGACCTACAATGGCGATGAACAATCATTGAATCCTCGGGAAAAAGAAGTTTTGGATATATTTAATCGTCTTCATGCTGCGAATAGACACAAAATGTTACCTATTCCAGTTTGTGAGATACCAGCAAATATTAAAAATTAGTAGATATGAGATTATTAACTTTCTTAACCACTCTTATTATAAGTTCTGTTACTTTTAGTCAACAGATTGACTTCGAAAATTATAAGCCCTTAAAGTCACAAGGTCCAATACCAGAAGTCGTTTCCACTATGTTAAGTGATGTATTCGACGAAAGTAAAAATGAACGAATTGAAGGCGTTGGATATTCTAAAAGTCAACAATATTATCAAGAGTCTAGTTACAGTCTTAAAGAAATATTGACTTCTGGTCTTGTACTCTTCAATGATCCCATCTCAAATTATGTAGAGAAAGTGGGTAGGAAAGTGATTAATTCTGATGATGAATTAAAAGAGATTCAATTTTTCACAATTCGTTCGAATGTTGTTAATGCTTTTGTGACACCAGGGGGAAATGTCTTTGTAACTCAAGGGCTAGTTGCACAATTGGAAAATGAAGCACAGTTAGCCTATATTTTAGCACATGAGATTTCACACTTCAAAATGAATCATAATGTGATAAAATTTCAAGAGCGTATAGAGGTAATGCGTTCAGGAGGTAGCTACTCTAAACGTATAAAAAAACTAAGTAATTACTCTAAAGATAAAGAGTTTGGTGCAGACAGTCTCGGTGTATACTACTATCACGAAGCGAACTATGCTAAGAAGGAGCTCTACAATGTATTCGATGTTCTTTCCTATTCTTATTTGCCGTTTGATCTTGAAGAATTTCCAAAGGACT
>CBFHXS010000028.1:5823-24881 GCA_965659845.1 Brumimicrobium sp. | reverse complement strand
CGAAAATTACTTTGTGTATACAATAGACCAACAAACAGAACATGCTCAAATGGGCGGTGAGTATTATGTAAAAATAGAGAATACTGGCACCGTCACCCTTGAAGACTGGAAATTACACACAACTTGGAAAACCCTTAATAACACTTGGGGGGTAATCGAAAAAACAGTCGTAAATCAAAACACCGGTGAGATCATTATATCTGGTCCCAGCTGGGATAAAGATCTAGATGCTGGTGAATCTATTATCATCAATGGTGAATGGATTGCATCTGGGTCAGTAGATGATTGGATCGATTTCCTACCAAGATCCAGCACCTTTTCAGCTAATGGCCAAAATATATCAATACTCTATGATTCAGGTGGAGAAATAGCGAATGGAAATTATACAGTTCAAAAAGTACTTCCAATAAATACAAGTAGAAAGACATTCACTGACCAAAAAGTTGTGGCCTATTTTCCACTTTTTGATATCGAGAATGCCTGGTGTTCTTTAAAACGATATGGAGAAAACATCGATGAACTTCGAGTGCAACTTTATTCAATTACTACAGATGGATACTTAAGTGCAGGTCAAAACACACCTGAAAATGTTGATCCGGCAGTGGAGATTGATTATTGGCACAATGTAATTGACACGCTTGGTCTCATTGATTATTGCCAAAACAACAATATCGAATTAGTTCCTGTTATTTTCAATTATAATGAAGATATAAATGACTTTGATCGTCAAGGAGTATATGAAATGATGAGTAATTCCTCTAAACGTTCTCAACACCTTGATGACATAATTAATCTGCTTACATCACACCCAGAGTATGATGGAATTGATGTAGATTATGAGAGTTTACAACCTCAAGATCGGGAACCATATGCAACATTCATGGAAGATCTGTCTACTCTAGTACATGCTGAAAATAAAATATTGACTACGGCTGTTCATACGAAAATAGGACCTGGTACGTGGTACGGACCTCAAGCTCAAGATTATGAACGGATTGGAAATGCTGTTGATGAATTTATGATCATGACGTATGATTTACATTGGGGTACATCTCCAACCTACAGTAATCCTCCACCAACGGCAGGCTGCCAATCAACGCCAGATTGGATAAATGACATAGCATTTTTCGCCGTAAGCGAAATCGTTGATCCTTCAAAAATTCAGATTGGACTTCCTTTTTACGGGTATCGATGGAAAGCAGGGTTCGAAAACCACACAATAGAAGACCCTGGAGTAGGATTGGTATATGGCGATGCCGAGATACTTATAGAAGAAGCGAACTTGGACTTCTCAAGCCTTTCTCGTGAAAGCAATGGACAAGAACCCTATTTTCAAACGAACATTAATGGGGAAGAATGGGTGTGTTACTTCCAGGATAGCATCGCAATAGATTATAAATTATCTAGCCTTTACGAAAATGAACTAATCGACTACATCGGTGGTGTGGGGATTTGGAGAATAGGAGGCGAAGACGATCAACTCTGGAATGCACTCACTTACAAATTAAAAGGACAGAATGCAACAATTGGATCCATAGAATGTCCTTATATTACTGATGACATAGCTCATATAGGTGAAAACAAAGACTTGTTTTTAAAAGTATACCCAAATCCGACAGATAACATAGTCAGTATTGAGTCTAACCAAAACATATCTGAAATAGAAATTCAAACTTTGCAAGGAGAAGTCGTTTTCAAAGAAAGTATAACTGAAGACAGCCTTGGCAGAACCTTAGATATTTCAAGTTTTTCACCTGGAGGCTATTTTATTCTGATTAAATTGTCAAGTGGAATCAAACGAAAGAAATTGATTATTCAATAAGAATACTGCTCGCTAATTATAGTTTTTCTTAATAGTTTGCTTTAGTACATAAACCATAAATGCAACAGAGGCAGCAGTAAAAAAAGTCCTTGAAATTAAGTTTTCAAGGACTTTTCTTTTATTTCCAAGGAATTATCATTAACGTTCAGTAAATCAAAATATAATGACCTATGAATAAATTAATTTTGACCTTATCGTCTATTGTTTTAGGAAGTCTTATAATCTCGTCCTGTAATGCAACTCAAGATGAAAAGAATGAACAAGAAAACCAAGAGGTAAAAAAAGAAATGAAAGACGTCCAAGATGCGTTAAAGAAATCAGCTGACGAAACGAAAGAGGCAGGGCAAGCAATATTGAAAGAGACACAAAAAGAAGCAAAGAAAGCATCTTCGGAATTAAAGTCGGACATAGAAAAAACTTCTAAAAAGATAGAAACTGAAGTCAAGCAAACAGTCAAAGAAGGAGCCGAAAAGGTTGAAGAGCAGGCAGAAGAAGTTAAGAAGGATATCAAATGATCAACCTTCTGAAAATGATACAAATAACCGCTTTCAATAATGCAGGCGGTTATTTTATTTTTGATCTTCGTACTTCTTCTTATAACGCTGATACAATTCTAACTGGTGATTGGTTAGTGCTATATAGTCTCCTCCAATCATTGCTAGAATCACATTGTTTGTTCTCATGTCTAACGCATTCCCATCACTTACAAATAGTGAGGCAATTTTACCCACTTCTAAACTGCCTAAGGATTCACCAACACCCATTATTTTAGCTGAGTTCATTGATACAGCAGCGACAGCTTCTTCTTCACTTAAACCATACGCCATTGCAGTTCCAGCAAGAAAAGGAATATTTCGCGAATTCATAGTTTCCATACCTCCTGAATTCTGAATACAGAATAAAACACCAGCATCATTTAATAATTTCGGTAATCGATAAGGAAGGTCAACAGGATCGTCATCATTCTCTGGAAGTGTATGGCCTCCTTTAATAATGACAGGAATTTTTTTATCTACAAGTTGACGAGCAATCATATGTGTATCATACCCCCCGATAATAACAGGGAATTGTATTTCATATTCTTCTACAAAATCTATCACATCTGTTAGAGATTTCAACTCATCCGCATGAATATAGAGTCTAGTATTACCATCAAAAATTGATTTCATCGCAGCGTAACGTTGATCAAAATTTTCATAATCTTCGCTATACGATTTAGCCGCTTTGAAAAAATCCTCGATTTGTTTTACTTGCTTTGAATAATTCTTATTCTTCTCCTTCGGCGCAGGCTCTGCCCACCATCCTCCGCCTTGAAGCGTTGAAGGCCAGTTTAAGTGAATTCCTTCATCTACCTTAACTGCAGCATCTTCCCAGTTCCATGCTTCCAATTCCATAATAGAAGATGCACCAGAAATAATTCCTCCTTGCGGAGTTGATTGGGTATAAAGTACTCCATTTGTTTTAACCGTAGCATTTACTTTAGAGTCTGAGTTAAAGGCTATCAATGCTCTAACATGTGGATTAAATATACCCACCTCATCAAAATCATTCGTTGCTCTAACCGCATCTATTTCTGTTAATCCTAACTTAGAGTTTGGAGCAAAAAATGCAGGGTAAATATGTTTCCCTCTAAGGTCAATTATCGTATCCCACTCAGACTTATCCAATGAATAAGTTAAGGCATTTTCAACCAAAATGATTTTATCTCCTTGAACTCCAACCAACCCCTGATTGATTTTAATCCCGGTTCCTGTATGAACTGTTGCTCTTGACAGTAATATGCGCTGCTGCCCATAAGTCACTACTGAAAATGTCAGAACCAATAAAACAATTGTAATTCTTGATATCATAGTTATATATATATTTTTTGCTAATGAGCCTCTTCACCCATTGTATCGCAGTGCCAATGTTTCTTCTTTTCCTTTTTGAATGTTCTCTTTGTCTCACCTCTTTTGTTCGATGCTAACATAGCTGTAATAATTCTCGCCTTTTCTCCCGCAATACGCTCCTGTTCATGTTGCAAATTCTCGCCATTATAGAGTAATTGGCCGTCCACAAAAACTAAACGTGTTTTCGCTTGAATACTAAGAGGATTGTTAGACCAAACCACTATATCAGCATCTTTCGATTCCTTTAAGCTACCCATTCTATCATCCAAATGAAGAAGTTTCGCAGGATTCAAGGTTACGAGTTTCCATGCCTCCTCTTCTGTCATACCCCCATATTTAATTGCCTTTGCTGCTTCTTGATTCAAACGACGACCCATCTCTGCATCATCTGAGTTAATAGCAGTCAAAACACCTTGCTCATTCATTAAAGATGCATTATACGGAATAGCATCATTCACTTCGAATTTATAAGCCCACCAATCTGAAAAAGTACTCCCTCCTGCTCCGTGTTCAACCATTTTGTCTGCAACCTTATATCCCTCAAGTATATGCGTAAATGTATTTACCGTGAAATCCATTGAATCAGCAACATTCATTAACATAATGATTTCGCTTTGCACATAACTATGACAACTAATAAAACGTTCACTATTCATAACTTCCCACACCGCCTCTAGCTCAAGATCTCTGGCTGGTTTCTGTATTTTTTTTAACTCTCGCTTCTTTGGAGACAATGAATTATACTTTTCCCATTTCTCATGGTATGCCTTAGCACTCAGGAATGCATCATAGAATACTTGCTCTACACCCATTCTAGTTTGAGGAAAGCGAACTCTATTGAAATCTCCCCAGTTTGATTGTTTCACATTTTCACCCAATGCAAATTTTATAAACTTTGGAGCGTCATCAATCAACATATCCTCTGGCGATGCACCCCATTTTAACTTAATCAATGCTGATTGACCACCAATAGGATTGGCTGAACCGTGAAGCAAATGCGACGTAGTTACACCACCTGCTAATTGTCGATAAATATTAATATCATCAGACCTTACAACATCTCCTATACTCACTTCGGCAGAAACAGCTTGTCCTCCTTCGTTTACACCTTTTGAAATTGCAATGTGAGAATGTTCATCAATAATTCCACTAGTAATGTGAAGCCCCTTACAATCGATAGTAATTGCATCAGCATCAATAGTATAGTTTCCTGTTCCTACAAAATCAATTTTCCCGTTCTTAATAACAACAGTACCGTCTTTAACAATCCCTGCTTCTTCATTTGTCCAAAGCGTTGCATTTCGCAATACATAGGTCTTTTGTTCGGGTAGAGTATCAAAACCATAGGCCATATTAGGATACCATATTTTGGCCATACTCATTGTGTCTGCACTAATCATATGCTTGTCATCATCTTTGTCTAGTTCAGGTCTTTCTAACCTGATACCTGTCCACTTCCTCCAACTTCCGGACGGAATCATACCTTGTCCAATGAAAGCATTGAATTTCTGATTGTACTGGCCATGAAGCGTTATTACTCCATCATAATAATCATCATTAACATCGAAATGAAAAGTTGCATGTTTTCTATCCAACTCAATTTCGACTGTCACCTTAGAAGTGTCAATTGTTTCGAAAGGTGGATTAGATGTCGAGTCCATTAACGTTTTATACGTTTGTACTGATCCTTTCGGTTTTTCTTGACTCCCATTAATAGTGATTACATAGGAAGAACTATCTATACTGAATCGATATTTTCCGCGAATATCTATCATTGCTTCTTCAATGAAAAGATGTTGTTTACCTAGTGACCATGATTCATGCAGTTTTGCATTCTTGTATACGAATGGGTCTTTATCAAAAACTGAAAAGCTGGCAAGTTTTCCCTCTTCAAGAGACCCAAAATCTCCTTCTATCTCTAAAATCTCAGCTGGAATTTGAGTAAGAGATCGAATTACAGCCTCTTTAGAGAGACCAGATTCCATGGCTTTATGCAGGTGTTTCCAAAAGTCTGATGCTTTTTTATGTCCCTTTGAAGTGATAGCAAAAGGGATATTCTTTTTTGTCAAGAAATATGGATTTGCAGGAGCTAACTCCCACTCTTTCAGATCTCCTAATGAAATTTGTCGAGCAACATAAGGATCTCCAACATCATATGCTTCAGGAAAATTAATCGGTATGATTAACTTTTGATTCTCTAGTTCAGCGAGTTCATGTATTCTTTCATATTCATTTCCACTTCCAATGATTGTGAAATCAAGTCCAAACTCATCTGCTATTTTTCGAGCTCTAAAAATTTCCAATTTATCTTCAACCTCAAAGATCATCGGAAGCTCCTTATTACCATTTATCGCTTCTAATGAAAGATTCTTTGGATTACATTCTTTATTCTCAGCGTAATATTCTGCATCAAGCATGGCCTGACGAAACAATGCAATTGAACCCATTTGAGACGAAGGGTAAGTTTGACGAGAAGTTCCTTTCTTGAAGGAATAAAAAGTAGCCCCGTCAGACTTAATAACAGCTTTTCTACTTTCAACATCTCCAAGTGCTACAACAGGACCAGTTCCTCTCATAATACCATCTTGCATATGACTTATCGCTACACCAAACCCCATCTGTTGTAATGTCTTAGATGCCTTCTTATCTGATTCGAAATGATTAGATCCACGCACTTCAGGTTTAATTGACTCGTTCCAGTAATATGGTCCAGACTTTGTGCTTTCCAGCTGAGGGCGAGGAGTCCATTCTTTTCTTTTTGGACTAGGCAAACCTATTGAGGTATGTGTTTCTATGAAAGAAGGAACAATTGTTTTTCCTTTCATATCAATAATCACTGAACCATCGGGATGTTTCACTAGTTTACCAACTGCTACTATTCGACCATCTTTGATCACAATTGATCCGTTCGAAATTGAGTTTTCCGCATCAATAATAATGTTCGCATTTCTTAACACATAACTTCCTGGCTTCGAATCCTCAACACCATTAGTAGGCACAGGGAGTTGGGCTTTTGCATCATTAACAAATGTGCTTCCTAAAAACAAAATACTCAGAATCAAAAATCGGATCATAGAAAAGAATTTAACGCCTCGAAAATAACGAAATCAAACAAAACCATTGTCTTAATAGTTTGTTTATTGGTATCTTTGAACAAAAGTTAATAAAATGAAAGGATTAGTTGCAGCACATTCAGGATTAAGATATATCGTTTTGGCGCTTTTATTAGTTGCAATCATAAATGCACTGATGAATAAGAAAAGTGGGAATTACGTTAAGAAAGATAAGATGATTAATTTATTTGCAATGATATCACTGCATATTCAGTTGCTCTTAGGACTGGTTCTTTATTTTGTGAGTCCAAAAGTTCAGTTTGTTGAAGGATTAATGGGAAATGCTAACCTTAGGTTTTATGCAGTAGAGCACATATCCCTAATGCTTTTGTCTATTTTACTAATTACGCTCGGAAGAAAAAGAGCAGAAAAACATATTGACCCTAATGCTAAACACAAACTGATTCTGCGTTACTACGGTTTAGGACTGATATTAATCTTTATTGCAATTCCATGGCCATTCATTTACACCGAACTCGGAGCAGGTTATTTCTAGTAATCTTTGCTATTAGTTTGTCATTGACTTCTTGCGATGGTGCATCTGACTCAAAGAATGTAGCGGTTACCGGAAAATCCATCTATCAAAATTACTGTAGCTCATGCCATGGAGAAAATGGAACGTTAAAGTCAGGAAATGCAGCTGATCTCTCAAGGAGCATGATCAACGAGGATTCAATCAGAAAGGTTATTTTGTATGGTAATAACAGAGGAATGGGACCATACCAGTCCATAATTAAGAGCGATAAGGAAATCAAATTACTAGTTGAACACGTAAAAACACTTCGAAAGAATTAATGGAAGTAGGGAAAATTAAAGAAGGTATAGAGGGCGAAAAAGCAGTTCTCGTAGGGGTAATCACACAAAATCAAACTGAATCACAGGGTAAAGAGCATATCGATGAACTTGCCTTTCTTGCGAAAACGGCAGGCGCAGTTACTTATAAAAAGTTTTTACAGAAATTACAAGCCCCCAATCCTAAAACCTTTCTAGGTAGCGGTAAGATGGACGAAGTTCGAGAATATGTCTCTGAAAACGAGATCGACATGGTTATCTTTGATGATGACCTTAACCCTTCTCAGATGAGAAATGTTGAGCGAATTTTGAACGTTAAGATTCTCGATAGGAGTAACCTTATTCTGGATATTTTTGCCTCCAGAGCTCAAACCGCTCATGCCAAGACGCAAGTTGAATTAGCACAATATGAATACCTTTTACCTCGATTAACAGGAATGTGGACGCACCTCGAGCGTCAAAAAGGTGGTATTGGTATGCGAGGACCAGGTGAAACTCAAATTGAAACTGATCGAAGAATTATAAAAGATAAGATTAGTCTTCTCAAAAAGAAACTACAAAAGATAGATAAGCAAAAAGCTGTTCAAAGAGGGAATAGAGGTCAGCTAGTACGTGCAGCTTTAGTTGGGTATACGAATGTAGGAAAAAGTACAATAATGAATGTACTGAGCAAATCAGAGGTGTTTGCCGAAAACAAACTCTTTGCAACTTTGGATACCACAGTTCGAAAAGTAGTTATAGAAAACCTCCCGTTTTTACTTTCAGATACTGTTGGGTTCATTCGAAAACTACCTCATCAGCTTGTAGAGTCTTTCAAATCTACCCTGGATGAGGTTAGAGAGTCTGATGTTTTGATTCACGTTGTTGACATTTCTCACCCAAATTTCGAAGATCATTACAAAGTAGTCAACGAGACTTTAAGTGAAATAGACAAAGAAGAGAAACCTACTATTGTTGTCTTCAACAAAATAGATGCTTACAAATACGAGCCTCAAGAAGAGGATGATCTTAATGAGAAAAAGCCCGAGAATTACACTTTAGAAGAACTTAAACAACAGTGGATGTCAAGACTCAACAACAATAAAGTTGTCTTTATATCCGCTGAAGAGAAAGTCAACTTCGATGAATTCAAAGAAGTTCTTTACAAAGAAATCAAAACAATATTTAAGGAAAGGTATCCTTACAATAACTTCTTGTATTAGTGATTCACAACGAATCTTTTCATTGTTTCTCCTGAGCTTGTCATAACTGCTAAGTAGTACACCCCATTATCAAGACTAGTACAGTCAATTTGAACTTGAGCTCCTGTAACTTCTTGACTTAGTACTATTTTTCCAATATTGTCAATTACTCGAAGTGTTTGAATCTCCACCGCATTATTGATGCTTACTGTTAATAAACCTCTCACCGGGTTTGGATATATAACAACGTTAAATCCATTCTCATCTTTGACTGACGTCATACTGTGGTTATAATCTCCAGAAATAGAAGTACATCCGCTTGAGTATGTTACCTCTACAGAATAAATTCCTGAGTTCGTTGCTACAAGAGTTGATCCATTTCCGTCTAAAACAGGGTTTCCGTTAAAGTACCACTGATAAGTCACGGCACCAGGTTGATCCGTAGACAACGTATCTCCGTCATTAATAATATTAACCTCAGGAGATGGCAAGAAGTCCGTAATCACTGGCGCACTGACACATGTCGTGTTTTGACCATAAAGTACGTGCGTAGCATTTTGACTAGACTCAATGAAAGTAACTCCTTCTAAAGAAGATAAATGAGTTGGAGTAACAATAGCAGTATCCGTAACATTCAATAGCTGACTTTCGGTATTATTACCTATAGCAAACACAGAATTATCAGTTCTTTTCATCAATGTTGTATACTGGCCAGCAGCAATCATTTCTACACCTTGAAGGTCAACCTCTGTTGGAATAGTAACATCGTTTTGATTACCACTTCCTAGCTGACCGTATGCGTTTCCACCAGTTGTATACACCTTGTTGTCATCAGTTAAAAACACAGTGTGATTTGCTCCACCTTGAGCACTAACAACGTTTGAGAGATCAGCAACCTCTGGAGTCAATCTATTCGTCAAATCCCCTAGACCCAACTGACCAGAAGCATTATTACCCCAAACATAAAGAGTACCTGTATTATCAACCGCATAACTTGAGTACTCACTTGCACCTACAGATACAATATTAGCTAATGATAAGGTTAAAGGTAAAGTACTTCCAAGCAATGTACCATCACCCAATTGTCCATAATCGTTGTTCCCAACAGTTAGAACAGTGCCATCATTTCTTAGAACTACATAATGAGATCTACCTGCTGCAATCGTATCTACATTCGAAAGGTTCGCATTCAAGAAGGGGAAGTTTACTACAGACGTATTACCCGTTGCTAACTGTCCATCAATATTATTACCCCAAACATAAACTTCACCAGTATTAATAGTTGCCATGGTACTATTAGAGCCTGTTGCTACTGTTTTAACATTTGTTAATGCTCCAACTTGAATAGGCTCTGTTGAAGCTGTAAACGTACCGTTTCCTAATTGTCCCGTAGCATTATCACCCCAAGCAAACAACTCATCATTATCGTTTATACCCATAACAAAGTTAAAACCTGCACTTACCTCAGTAAAAGAAAGTAAACTATTAGAAGCCACAGGCACCGCACTATTAAAAGATGTTCCATTTGCAAAAACACCTGTTGCATTCTGTCCTAACGACCATAAGTCACCATTTCCTCCCATGGTTACTTGAAGCGTATAAGAACCTGTAGAATCCGCGCTATACAACGTGTCATTTGCTCCAGCTATTGGATTATTGTTTAAATACCATTCATTTCCATAAGGAGCATTACTCACAAGCAGAACGCTATCTCCTTCACAGAAAGTAGTACTAGATTGAGGAGTAATAACTGGTTCGTCTAGTATATACATAATTATGAAGTCATCATAAGCCTGGCGACAACCTGTTGTGTTATTGTAACCAATAAAAGTAACTTCATCAAGGTGAGTCAAAGCATTATTAGTGTATGTATTCACGCTACTTTGAGCTCCTGTTGAAGTTCCATTCAGCATGAATTCATATTCGTCAGCACCTGATGCTGTAAAGTCTACATTGTCACCTTCACAAATCATATTATCAGGAGCAATTACTAAGTCTAAACTCATCTCATTTACTAAGAATGTGAAATCAACTGGAGTTGACGCACAATGAGCATTGAAACCAATAACACTAAACACATCTCCATTAGCAATAGCATCAGTATCAAAATCACCGATGATATCACTACCTATCTGCAACCCATTAATTTCGTATACATACTCATTCGCACCCGTACTCGTAAATGTAACAGTATCATTAAGACATATTTCAAGATCAGCGTCTGATGATACGGCATTTACTGTAGGGTAATTAAATACTGAGAAGTCGATTGTATTTGACGCGAAACTTGAACAACCATTTGTTTGACCCTCCACTGATACTTCATCCAAATTTGTTAAAATTGAATTGAATGAATTGACAGCTGAGAAACTACCTACAGGGTTACCATTGACATAATAAAGATATTCATCAGCACCATTCGCGACAAGATCAGTGAGCTCATCAACACAAAGTACAGTATCTTCATTGTTTACAAGTTCAACCAATGGGAATCCATAGACCTGGAAGCTTAAAGCATTCGAGGCAGAAGAACAACCTGTTGTCTGACCTTGTAAAGTAATTACATCACCATTCACAAGTCCTGTTGTAGTTAAATTATCAGTTGTAGAAAGAGGCCCTTGAGAATTCCCATTTATAAAGAATTCATATAAGGTTGCACCTGAACCTGTAAAAGTTACAGACTCACCATCACAAATCTGTTGATCAGTATCTGAGCTTGTTAAAGTAATCGTTGGAATAGGTAGTACTTCAATAGCAGGGAACACCTCTTGAGTAGAACATCCATCAGCAGAAAAACCATCAACGCTAACAATGTCATTATCATTTAAACTATTTACACTAAATGTCGGTGTTGGATTAGAAGCTCCTTGAGAAATTCCATTTATGAAAAACTCATAGAGTGCAGCGCCATTAGAAGTGTAGGTAACAGTTTCGCCTAGACATATAGAATTATCTGCATCAGATGAAACTAATGAAATGGCTGGTAATGCATTAACCGTAATTGAAAGACCAGCAGTAGTGGAACAATTACTTGACTCTCCTTCAACAGTTACATTATATGTTCCAGTGGCAAAACCTGTGGAATTAATCGTATTTACGGCTGAAGGAGCTCCCTGTGACAACCCATCGACAAAGAATTCATAATTCGCTGCGCCCGTTGCAGTGAAATTAACTAAGTCATCAGCACAAAAGATATTATCTACATCATCACTTGTAAAAGCAATATTTGGAGAAGGGTTTACGACTGTTGTTATGATATTCGATGAACTCTCGCAACCGCTCAAAAGACCATCAACAATTAATTGTTGACCATTACTTAAGTTTGATGTAATGAAAGTATTATTTGACGACATACTTGTTTGTGGCGTCCCATTCAGTATAAATTGATAATTGTCTCCTCCAGATGCCGTAAAAGTAACAGATTCGCCTTCACAAATTGTATTGTCAGCATCAGAGCTTACTACTGTTATTGTTGGAATTGCATTCACTTGGACCTGTATTGTTTGACTATCGCCTGAACAGCCATTGTTAGATGTTCCAACAACGTATATGTCATTGTTCCCAGTTGTAAAAATAGGGTTCGACAATACAGAATTGGTCGAAGGTCCTTGAACACTAACATTGTTCACAAAAAACTCGTAATCAGCAGCATTTGAACCAGTGAATGAAATTGCGTCTCCATCGCAAATAATATTAGTAGCATTATTGGAGGTCATATTTACATTTGGAACACTTAGAACAGAGAAAGTACTATTGGCAGAAACAGCGCAACCATTGCTCTCTCCTACTACTTCAATAACCTGTCCATTCTGAATAGTATTAGACGTTAACGTATTCACCGTCGATGGCGCTCCCTGAGAAATACCATCAATAAAGAATTGATAGTTAGTGGCACCTGAAGCAGTAAAAACAACCGTTGTTCCTTGACAAATCTCATTATCTCCGTCATCGTCATTAGTTAATGATGTTGTTGGAGCGGTGTTAACCGTCATTGTTACCATAGGTTCATTTCCAATACAACCAGAGATAGAACCTTCAACAGAAACAACTTGGTTATTCGTTAATCCACTTGTGGAATATGAACTTACAGTAGATGGACCTTGAACAGAAACACCATCCACGAAAAATTCATAAACAGCGGCACCAGAAGCAGTGAAAATAACATTGTCACCAGAACATATAATATTATCTGCATCTGAACTTGTCAACGTTAAAACTGGGGCGGGATTGACAATATAATTAAATGTACTCGGCGCTTCTAAAGAACAACCTAAGGCAGTTAAACCTGTTACGCTTACAGTATCATTAACTGTTAGAGAATCTGTCATCCAATTTACCGTTGTCGCTGGCCCTTGAACAAGCGTATCATTAAGGTAGAATTCAAATTGAGCAGCACCTGCAGCTGTAAATGTAACTTCTTCATTTTCACAAATAACATTTCCTCCTGAAGACTCGATCAAAGAAGTAGTTGGAAGTGGATTCACAGTAAAGGTTACAGAAGTTGTATCTTGACAACTATTCGTATCGATAACAATAACGGATACTAAATCACTATTATTCAATGCTGTCGTAGAGTATGTAGCTATAGAGTCTAATATTGGAGATACAGAAGAATTATTAACCAAATACTGAAAAGAACTAATTGAATCTGGAGATGTCGATGTGAATAGTACTGTATCATTCTGACATATTTCATTCAATGTAGAGTTATTGTCGAAAGTGAAAGTCGGAGCAGCATACACATTGTAAGTGTAGTAAGGAATTGTGTCACTCGCACACCCAGCCTGAAAAACTTGTAACGAAATTGTATCGTCTTGCATTATCGGATATACAGAAAATAATGTATCATTTGAACTGGGAGTATTCTGAGATACCCCGTTATAAAAGAATTGAAATTGAGTAGTATCAACTGTGCTGAAGGCTTCAAATTCAATTTCAGTTTTAGGACAAACTATAGTGTCTGTAATCGATGCTAAAAGTGAAGGTTCTGGCTTGATTATATCTATATAAAAAGTATCTCTTACCTCACAGAAGTTACGTGTGTCTATCGCATTTAAAGTAACAATCATTGAATCACCAGGTGTTTCAAATTCATGAACTAAACTATCAATTTCATAAGCAGGACTTGTAGGAATAGCACGCATGAAAATAGTATCAACATCTATTCGATAAGTTACGGTAACATCATTATCACTAGTCAAAGTTCCGTCTTT
Source organism: Brumimicrobium sp. (assembly GCA_965659845.1). Lineage (GTDB taxonomy): Bacteria > Bacteroidota > Bacteroidia > Flavobacteriales_D > Crocinitomicaceae > Brumimicrobium. The sequence continues at coordinate 10,871 of CBFHXS010000028.1, read as the reverse complement.
CCATAATGGAACGTCTGTAAAACTAACATAACTTACATCCGCACCGATTTGAGCCGTTAAAACGTCTGCTGGATCAAGGTTCTGACCAACTAATGAAAACGAAACAGTATCAGCTCCAATCTGAGTAACACCGTTAGCCAATGTATCTTCTTCAAAAATATGCGTTGGAAATGCGAATTGGGAACTTGCAACGCCAAATTGAGCACCATTTTTAAGTATCTTCACTTCTGGTCTATAATTATATTCAACCGTATCGGCGTTAGAGTTCATGTCAACAAGATATGCCTCACTACCCGTAGAGTTAACAAGAGAAAAACGATAACCTACAGTGAATTCGAAGCTCATGTTCTCATTACCCGCAGTTGTGTTTAAATCGCCTGCAACAGGAGCGAAAATACCTTGAGGGTCTATAGTTTCAGTCCAGTTTGTTATATCGCTAATCGCATCTGAAGATACCCCAGGTGATTGAGCATAATTAAATTGAGCATTAATTTTATTCGCCTCTACAGTTGATGCCACATCCTCAATCGGCAACGATCCATCACCTGTCGTCCACTCAAAAGTTAAATCATTCATAGTTCCATTGAATGGCAAAGAGCTATTGTCAAAATAAACCTGTTGACCAAAACAAAAAGAACTTAATGTACTGTCAGGTTGAAAAGAAGTTGTAATCGGGGCGGACATATCAAAATCCCAATTAACATTTGATGCTTTGTTTGATGAAAAATAGGTTGTCAATTGATCTCCTGTATTCGCTAGCCCTGTTAGGTTCAAACACTCCAAAATGTAATCAGCGCCCGTTTTATCTATATTCGCTACATTTAAAGTAATAGTATCCAAGGTATGAATTGTAATAGAGTCAAGACAATTACCTTTAGCCACTAGACTATCATTTATAGTCTGTGTTTCACCTTCTTCAAAATAGACCTCAGAACCTGGTGTGATTATTAACTTATTAAATTGGTTACTCCCTCTTAATGTTTGTGCGAGGCTATTTTCTTTAAAGTTTAAAGTAACATTATTGAACGTTTTACCTTCAGTAATAAGATTATTAGTGAATCCTAGTTCGTCACCAATAAACAATTCCGAATTTGTTGTAATTAAATTTAAAACCGTGTCACCCAACGCATTGAACTCCTGGAGTATCTCAACATTAGAATTTGAAATATCTATCTCCCGCTGATCCAATGAAGAAAACGGATTGTTGGCAGAAATCCAAGAACCTGTTCTTAATGAAAATCCGTTTGTACTGAACCTTCCGTTCAATTGAATTATACTTGCGGAATCAGTAGTGAAAAAGTTGTCAAGCATATCAAATGAGGATAGATTATCATCCATAGAGACAGTAACATTGCAATCCATCAATGCACCAGACTGCAAGAATTGTGAGTTGTCCTTAATTATAAAGGAACTTGATATCAACCCCCGAGAGACATTTAAGTTTGAATTTAATACAATATCACCATAGACATAAATCGATGAGTCTAACAGGAAATTCTGATTTAATGAGATTGCTGACCAATCAATAGAACCACAATATGCAGTATCGTCAACTGTTACAGTTTGATTTGCAACCGAGAATGAGTTGGCATCAAAAAATACACGATCCACAAAACTTGGTATGCATCCAGAAATAGCTCCACCCGAAGTATTTGACCATTGAGCTGTAGAGTTCCAATCACCCGAGTCTGAAATCCAGTAAAAATCAGTTGGAACGAAAGTCCAACCTGCACTATTTACAGTATCAGAAAGAGACACATTATAGGTGGCCCCACCTAGACCATCAATATTGATAATATCAACATTTGATAAATTCAAAACATTAAACCCAGTTTTAGAAATCGCAGCGTTTGCTCCTGCAATAATTGTTGAAATTGTAAAAGATGCAGCACAAGATCCTGACACAACCAAAGAATCACATGTCAAGATATTACCATTGTTAATCAATAAACTTGTTGATGGCTGAAACTCAAGTATTGCAAAAGTGTTATCATCTATAATCTCTGAAGATGTTGCTGTCTGAGACCTAACAACATTATAGCCCTGACTTCCTCCTGTAAAAGTTGCTGATCCAGCAGTATCATCTAGAAGTATTTCCGAACCTGTAAAAATTGATGTTAAATTAGATCCATCTATTGTCCAGATACCCTCTGAAACATTTACGGTACTTAACCCGAAGTCAATTGTTCGATTGCTTATTGAAGAGCTGATAAATGAGCCAATTGAGAGGGTGTTATCGTTTGTAATAAGCCCTCCATTTTCTACAAACATATCTCCATTAGTTAAATCGAGGTTGTCAACCATAGAAATTGACTGGGGGCCATTAATTCTAAAATCCTGAATAAAAGTGGTACCACCAGATGTAATCGATTCACCAGCAGTATTTGAAGAAAAAATGATTTCACCCCAACTACCAGTAAAAGAAACACCTGACAAACTTCCAATCCAAGAATGCTTAATGCTCATATCAAAACCAGCATTATTGAATTCAAAGGAGTTGGACATTGCTGAATAGTCAATCGTGTCCATAACTGGCGCTACATCAATATTAACCACATCAGTTGCCAAAGCAAGGCCAGAGTTATCATCAAATATGGCGTTATCACCTGATGAAGGGACTGGTGCAGAACCTGGAACACCACCCGAAGCATTCGCCCAATGATTCGCCGCATCTGACCAGTTTCCAGGGCCTCCTACCCAGTAATAATTATTACTTGGTGCACATCCGCCAAAAGACGGAGTTCCAGCCGTTGCAATTCCAGCAACCCACGAAGGGCCATTCGTAAGAGTAGCATCATTCCCATTAGTAGATAAATCTGTAAGGTTGGTACCTGCGCCATCTTCAAAATCATAATATAAAACTAATCCTGCCTCCGCTCCGGTATGTGTCACGGACATATCCGCGAGTATATCGGCCTGAGACTTAACACAAGTCCATATGCGTACTTCATCAATGCTTCCATCAAACACTTGACCAGGGAATAATTGAGAGTCTCCTATATTGAAATCAGCTACTCCGAGGGTAGTGAATGGACCTGTAGCCACTCCTGAAGTTTGAACCCCATCAATAAAAAACAGACCTGTTGCACCATCCCAAGAAAACGCCACATGTGTCCATGTTCCAATAGCTATTCCTCCTGGACCATTTATAACACGTCTCACAGTTGTTCCGTCATCCCATAGCTCCACAACTAAAGAACCAGCATTTATGAAGAAATTGTAATCTCCGGTCTTTCTTAAAATAGATCTTACACCTGTAGTTATGTTCGGATTAATCCAGGCCTCCAAGGTAAAACCGTCATCGCAAATATCTTCAATACCTGTGTTTGTCGTACTAGTAACAATATCATCTATTCCATCGAACGACAAAGCTGATTGAGCATTTCCTGTAATTACCAAAAAACAAGAAAAAAATAGGACTAGACAAATTCTAGTTTTTCTTGTGATATACCAATTGACACCGCTCAACAAGAGATTTTTCATAAGTTCAGTAGTTTATTCGCGTATATTTTGAGTACCTCAAAAATCATACAAAATTGTTACAAAAATTCTTGTCCACCAAGCAAATAGAAAATAAAATAAAAAAAATGTTAATTAAATATTTTTGTAGTACTTTTGAAGAAATTTTTACTGCTAAAGTTATGAGAGTCATATTATTAATAGCCTTACTTTCCAGTTCATTCATAGGTCAGGGACAAATAGATCAGGATTCACTAAAAGTAGTTGTTCCTGAAACGGTGGTTGCAGACCTAAATATGATCACCCCTCCCCCTACATTCAATCCTTCAGATGCTTTTAATGGATATTTAAGTATCGAAAACTCTTCAGCAATTATAATGACTCAAATAAATAATGCGAACTATTTGAAGATTGCTGAAGGCATGAATGATGAATTCTATGCAAAGAATAAGCTAAATTTTATTTCAAAAGATTCCTTTGTTTCTAAGCACGGTGTAAAAGGAGTTACGTTCAAGTTATGGTTCGAACTAGAAGGTAATAAGTATATTAGATACATGACATATGCAGGGGACCTCTCTACTACACTATGGCTAAATATAACCTATCCAGAAATGCTTGAAGAACTCGTTGAAATGGAGGTTTTAAAAAGTATTCAAACAATCACCCTTAAACCTTAAGTACTATGAAAGCACTACTCATTACTTTTTCATTGCTTTTCGTTTTCTCTTTTGGAATAGAAGCACAAACTACTCGTATTGATAATGCTAATTTTAATTCTGGTGTTCAGAATATGTGGGGGCCTTCATTCAGTCCAATTACACTAGACCAGACAATAACTTTATTTGACGAATCTTGGAATGTTAATTTTAACACTGGAAGTTCAGGGATATTTACGATTGCTGGTCAAAGCTTCGGTGGAGCTCTGAGTGGAAGTTTCTCTGGACGCATAGGAAGTGAGATTAGAATCGAAGGCTTTACTTCGGGCACAGTTGAGGTTGATTATCCTGTAAGTATCAATTTAACGTACCCAACGAATTCTACCTACGACCAAGGAGATGACGTAACCATAGAAACGGACTATAGTGTTCGTCCAGGGTTTGACATGGAAACACTTTATCCATCAGCAGGTGAGTTTTTCTGGGACTTCTATTTTGAAATGGGAGCTTCTGCCTCTGCACAATTATGCTTTTTCGGATGTACGACATTCCCAATCATACCATCTTTCAATACAGGGCTACAGACCCTCAACCTAGTAACAGTTAGTAGTAATGGGGTCTCTACAGCACCGAATACACCGCCTAACCATATAGGAGTGTGGTTTTTGGGGCCTGCACAACTACCACCTTATGTTGGCACCCTGGCAGATGGAATAGGTAATTTTTCTGGAACGAATGCCCTGCCTGTAGAAACAAGCCCGACGACAACACCTGTTCCAAATTTCATTCCTTGGCAGTGTTACATAGGCCCCGGTTTTCCCGCTGAAATTCCGGGTGGATTTGGTTTGTCTGGTGAAGTAACTATACCATATGTACCAGACGTAACAGACAACCTTTCAGGCACAAATTTATCATCCTGTAATGACTCTACCT
>CBFHXS010000028.1:0-5813 GCA_965659845.1 Brumimicrobium sp. | reverse complement strand
TATTTCAACTTAAACTTAGAAATATTTCAATTGCTTGGAGGAATATTGTCCAATGTACCGGGTCCTGTTGGTGCATTTGGCCAAGTTATTGCTAATCTATCAGGATCACAAAGTCTTGGAATTGCAGAAATTAGTTGGAATTTTTTCTCTGCCAGTTTTGATGCAAATATCACTAATAAACAATGCTTTGATTTCACGCCAAGAGTATATGGAAGATTTGAATTTCCTGTAGCTGTAGACTATACAGTTACTGATTTAGGAGGCACAACCTCAGCTGTTCAACAGAGCAGTATCATTAACATTGAAATTGGAGAAGATATCAATTATAAATTCCCTTGCTACTTTGAGGAGTTAGATATCACTCCGACCTATTCAATAGACGGACAATTTCGAAATCACACCTATGACTCAGTTTCATTTGATTTTTTAATGAGTGCTTTTGCCTTTGGGTTTGAGGTTCCCTCAGTTACAGTTATTCCTGGATTTACTATACCTAGAATATGTATTAATATTCCTTACCCTTGTCCTAGTTGGTCTAATCCAGCACGTTGGTGTACATCAAGACAATGTACTCCCGAAATTGTTGTTCCACCAATAGGTTTCAGCGGGTGGGATTTATCTGTAGGACCTCTTTGGGAAACATCTATTCCGATAGGTGGTTTCACCTATGATTGGTTTGATCAAACCTGGAGTTTAGAAGGTTTTCAAGATACTACTTTTGTACCGTTTACAATGATTGCTAATCAACTTACTATTGACGCTATCGCAAATAATGTAGATTGCTATGGTGGTAACGATGGATCAGTTACAATAAATATGGGAGCAGTATCACCTGCTACACCATACACATACGATTGGTCTAACAACTCTAATGGTGTTGGAACAGGTACAACAAACACATTGACCGGATTAGAAGAAGGTCCATATCAGGTTACTGTTACGGACGATAATGACTGTCAATTATTTTATGGAGCCACAATAACAGAACCAGCAAAACTCAATATTGACTTTAGCAAACAAAACAAGTCGTGTGCAGGACCTTTAAATGATGGAAGTATTGATGTAACTGTTACAGGAGGTACAGGTTTATATAGTTATTCATGGTCAAACGGAAGTACCAGTGAAGACTTAACTGGACTAAATATTGGGACATATACATTAACGGTAACTGATGGTAATTTATGTACAGAAACTGTCACTGTTAGCATTGAAGAACCTTTCCTACTGACACACTCTGCAATTGTTTCAGATGCAGATTGTAACTCAGCTAGTACAGGATCTATTGATGTTTCAACAATCGGTGGTACTCTTCCATACTCATTTGTTTGGACAAGTGGTCAAACTACTGAAGATATTACAAATGTAGGTGCTGGAACATATGGCTTCGAAGTTACCGACCAAAATGGTTGTACAAGTTCTGGATCATATACAATTGGTGAACCATCGCAACCAATAGCATTAAGTGAAACTAACGTAGATGTTTCTTGCTTCGAAGGAAGTGACGGAAGTATAAACCTTACGGCAACAGGTGGTACAGGAGCATACTCTTACCAATGGTTCGGAGCGACACAAGGTCAGCTTGCTTTTAATGGTGAAGATCCTTCAGGTTTAGCTGCTGACTCATATACTGTAAATGTATCTGATCAAAATGGTTGTTCTAACACATTGACGATTGTAATAACAGAACCTATTGCTCCATTGACTTCGACAGAAATAATAACAGATGTTAATTGCTTTGGAGACTTAACAGGATCTATAGACCCTCAAATAGCTGGAGGAACTGCTCCTTACAACTATAATTGGTCAGACGGATCAACTGCGAATACACTAAGTAATGTTGCTGCTGGAACATATAGTCTAGAAACAACAGATAATAACGGTTGTATTGCCAATTTCAATTATACAATTGAAGAACCTAACAAAGCACTTACAATAGTTACAGAGCAAGTGAATGTACTTTGTTTCGGAGAAAACACAGGGTCGATTACAACTGACATAAGTGGAGGAACTGCTCCTTATTCTTTCAGTTGGACTAATGGATCCAGTGCTCAGAATATTTCATCTTTAGTTGCTGGGACATATACTATAACTGTGACAGATGCTTTAGGATGTATAGAAACTGCGACAGTGGTTATAACGGAGCCCGCTGCTCCTTTAGCATTATCAAGTTCTGTTACTGATATCCTGTGCCATGGCGGAAACAATGGAGGAATTGATCTCACGGTAACTGGAGGGACCGGTATATATTCATATCAATGGTCTGATGGATTTGCATTTATCTATGACGATACTACGCAAGACTTGTCTAACTTATATGCTGATCAGTACTTAGTTATTGTTACAGATGAAAATGGATGTTTCGATTCACTTACAAGTGTAATTGAAGAGCCTAGTGCTCCACTTGAATTAACTTCTCAAACTATAGATGTTGATTGCTTTGGCGCTGCGACCGGATCTATTGATATAAATATAACTGGTGGAACACCTAATTACTCGTTCTCTTGGTCTAATGGTTCAACCGCTGAGGACTTAACCGCTATTACTGCTGGTGACTATACTATCACTGTCACGGATCAGAATGGTTGTCAAATTCAAAGTACAATTACCATAAATGAGCCTGTTGCTCCATTAGAAGTCTCAACTGTTGGAAGAGATGCACTATGTTTTGGCGCAAGCACGGGATCGATTGAAACCAATGTTACTGGAGGAACAGCACCTTACACATACAGCTGGTCAAATGGTTCAACAAACGAAGATCTAATAAATATACCTGCAGGGGTATATACAATAACTGTAACCGATGCAAACGGATGTACAGCGTTCTCTGGATCTACAATTAGTGAGCCCGTCGAATTACTTGTAAATATTAGCATTACAGACCCAAGTTGTTTTGGATTTAGCGATGGTTCAGTAGTTTTAGATATAACTGGAGGTGTTCAACCTTATTATTTCAATTGGGGTAATCAAAATGAAATCTTATTGAATAACCCATCAGAAACTATCGACAGCATTATTACTGGAGAATACTTTATTAGAGTAACAGATGACAATGGATGTGTTTACGAAGAATTAATTTTCGTTGATGAACCGAGCCCCTTCGAATTTGAAGCATCTGTTCAAGATGTTACATGTTTTGAAGGTGCAGATGGTGAAATAAACCTTACATTATCAGGAGGGACAACTCCATATAATGTCGGCTGGAGCAATGGAATGACTGGTGAAGACATTCAAGGATTAACTTCAGATACTTATAACTTCCTTGCTACAGATGATCAAGGCTGCATCATACGTTCAGACATTTTTATCGACCAACCAGATGAGATAGGAATTACTTATGATATAGTACCCGTAAGCTGTATAGATCAATCAGATGCTGCCATCTACATAAGCACATTTGGTGGAACTGCTCCGTATTCTTACGAATGGTCAAACAATACCTTCGATCAAAACTTAGAAGGCCTTGCACCTGGTAGTTACGAACTGGTAATTACTGACGATAACAATTGTACAAATGATTTCGGATTCGATATTATTACAAGTGATGAAGAATGTATAGGTATACCAAACACATTTACACCAAATGGTGACTTATATAACGATACATGGGTGATCGAAAATCTGTTCCTATATCCTAACAATACGGTAAAAGTATTTAATAAATGGGGGAATGAAATATTCTCTTCTACTGGTAACTATGAACCATGGGATGGAACATTCAATGGAAAGCCATTGCCTGCCGGAGTATACTATTACATAGTAATCTTGTCAAATGATCAGGATAATCAATATACTGGAAACATAACAATAGTGCGTTAATCACATGAAAAAATCAATACTCTTTATACTTACCATTCTTGGGTCGCTAAACATAGCCTTAGCTAGTGGAATGCCTCCCGCTTGTCCGACAATTCAGGTAACTGGTACAAATGCATCCTGCTACAATGTATCCGACGGAATAGCAACTGTTGAAATCATTGCTGGTGGAAGTGGAAACTACACTCACACTTGGTCAGATGGAAGTGTTGGGGCTGGATCATCAAGTTCCATTAACTTCTTGAGTGCTGGTACTTACACAGTTTCGGTTCGTGATAATGTTTCAGGCTGTACAGTTGTAGGGGCCTATGTTGTTAGTGAACCAGACCCTATCAGTATAACCGGAACTGTTGTTGACGTTGATTGTTTTGGTGACGCCACTGGAGGAATTAATGTAAATATCAATGGGGGAACTACTCCATACACATACGCTTGGATTAATGGCTCTGGAACTAATGTATCAACAAGTCAGAACTTAACAAACGCAGGTGCTGGGAACTATAAGTTAATCGTTAACGCACCGAATGCTTTTTGTAGAGACTCAGCTGAGTTCTTAATTGAACAACCCACTGAGGCCTTGAATTCATCAGCTGTTGTTTCTGAAGTTGATTGCTTTGGTAGTAGTACTGGCTCGATTGATGTCTCTGTTTGGGGAGGCACTCCTCCCTATTCTTATTCTTGGGATACAGGACAATCAACACAGGATTTAGCGAACTTACCTTCTGGTTCTTATACCCTTACAATTACAGATAATAAGGGATGTACTAATCAGCAAACTTATGTCGTTACTCAACCAACACAGTTAGGAGGAGCAATGAGTAATGTAGATGTTCTTTGCAATGGCAATTCAACAGGATCGGCTTCGATAAACCCCACAGGAGGAACTGTACCCTACAGCTATTCTTGGCAGAACTCATCTACTGTTTTAATTAATAATTCACCGACTTTATCAAATGTACCGGCAGATAATTATCAAGTTACTGTTACAGATGCAGAAGGATGTACGTTTACGGCTTCTACAACTATTAACGAACCGGCATTATTAACACTTTCAACGGTAATCACAGACGTTAATTGTTTCGGAGGAAGTGATGGAGAAATAGACCTTACCGTAAATGGAGGTGTAGGCCCATATAATTATGTTTGGACCAATAGTGTTCCAAATACAGTTGGAAATACTCAAGATCTTACAGGTATTCCCGCAGAAGATTACACAGTGGTTGTCACCGACAACAATGGCTGCAATCAAAGCATTACAGAAAACGTTGCCGAACCTTTGTCACCTATACTCGTGAATGTTACTTCACAACCGGTTCTGTGTAATGGAGATAACACTGGATCTATCGACTTATCTGTTAGTGGAGGAACGCCAACATATTCATTTAGTTGGTCATCTGGACAAACCTCAGAGGATATTTCCAATTTACTCGCAGGTAACTATTCATATACAGTTATTGATGCAAATCTATGTACTTCCATTGGAAACGTTGTTATAACTGAGCCTGCACAACCCGTTACCGTGACTAACGTAATTACTGACGTAAATTGCTTTGGAGAAAGCAACGGAGCAATCGATCTAACAGTGACAGGAGGAACTCCAAACTATTCATTTCAGTGGTCTAGTAGTTCATTCCAATTGAGTACAACAAGCGAAGATTTAATTGGATACACTGCTGATGATTATCGATATGAAATAACTGACGCAAATGGCTGTAAAAGTATAGATACACTTACTATAAATGAGCCGCCGTTATTAACCAGCTCAACTACTGGTGTAAATATTTTGTGTAAAGGTGAAAGCACAGGTTCAGTTGACCTCACGGTTATTGGAGGCACAACTCCATACACCTATTCGTGGAGTAATGGTCTTATCTCAGAGGATCTCATTAATCTTCAATCTGGGATTTACAGTGTTGTTGTTACTGACAATAATGGCTGTGAAACAACAAACAGTATTGAATTGACAGAGCCACAAGATAGCTTACAATATTCATTTGTAG
>CBFHXS010000027.1:0-25186 GCA_965659845.1 Brumimicrobium sp. | reverse complement strand
GAGGTCATCAATTCTTTCAGGTAAAACTTGAATCTGAACTGTATTTTCCATTACCCCTCAAAGGTAAAGGAAAACCACCAAATTCTATTGTATAAAGCATTAATCGGTTGTGACAGTCTTGTATTGTCTTTTATCAATGCATTTTTAATACCATGCGAAAGTTTAAGCTCCAACCCAAATTTAAAATAAGGTAAAAAGAAGTCAACACCTGCTCCTACTTGTCCTTGAAAGTCATCTCTGAAGATTTTTATAAACGGATCTGCATAGCTTTGTGATGTATTCTCGGCCGATTGAAGATCTAGCGTATATTGACCTCCTGCTATTACATATGCCGCAAAATTATTATATCGCAACGTCCTGAACTTGAACAGTAAAGGAAAATCGAGATTAGTTGATGCTACACGTTCCTCATCCTCTTCAAAAGGATTTTCTGGGTCATCAGTTATGTAGACGTAATCCAATACACGTTCCTGAAAGGAGAGTGAGGGAATAAAGCGTAATCGAATTGAAGGAGTCCCCAATTTTAAAGAAGAAATTATACCTAGCTGAAATCCGGGTTGACTGCGATTACTTACCGAATACGTATTATAATCCTCCAACATGTTGGGCTGATAACGTGTAGAAAAATCTGCTGTATTCACTCCCAACATGAATCCGAAATGAATTAATTTACGATCAAATTTTCTGTAATTTTGAGTTACAGGTCGACGTTGAGACCAACCTACTGTTACTACCATAACAGTTATCAACATTATTAAGAAACTACGCATCATGTCTTAGAGAAACGTTGAATATAGAAAATTATTTCGTTCCGTAGTAGATGGTTGCGATTCCACCAGACACTAATCTTGACTCTACGTTTTTATACCCTACTTTTTTCAGAATATCAACGAAGGCTTGTCCCTCAGGAAATGCTTCTACTGATTCTGGCAAGTAAGTATAAGCGCTGCTATCTTTGGAAATTGACTTCCCCAATAGTGGAATAATGTATTTAGAATAAAATCCAAATGCTTGTTTTACTGGAAACTTCTTAGGTTTAGAAAATTCAAGGATAACGGCCATACCTCCGTCATTTAAAACACGTAGCATTTCTCCCAATCCCTTTTCCAAATTTTCATAATTTCGAACACCAAAACCGACAGTCAATGCATCAAAGTAACCATCTTCAAAAGGGAGGTCTTCGGAATCACCATACTCCATAGAAATAATGTTGTCAACTCCACGCTTCTTCATTTTCACGCGACCTTGATCCAGCATTCCGTTAGAGATATCAACTCCAACTATCTTTTCAGGATTCAATTTTAATGCTTCAATGGCAAAATCTCCTGTTCCTGTAGCAAGATCAATAACTTTCTTTGGTTTGAGAGGCTTCAATAACTTAATCGCTCTCTTTCGCCATAACTTATCAATTCCAAGAGAAAGAAAATGATTCAAGAAATCATAACGCTTAGATATATTATCAAACATCTCTGCGACCTCTTCTTTCTTAGACTTTTCTGTTTTATAGGGTTTTACAACCTGACTTTTATTCTCCTCCATTACTTAACCAATCATTGTATGTCCTTTCGGATATTTATACTTTCTACTCAAAACTTGCTTACCAAACAAATACGCAAGTGTTAATGTTCCGACACGACCAATAAACATTGCAATAATTAGTACATATTTACCCGGAGTTGACAATTCAGGTGTGATTCCTGTTGACAAACCAACCGTACTAGCTGCAGATACATGTTCAAAAATAATATCCAATAGACTAAATTGACCTGCCTCAATTGAAGCCTGTTCTGTTACGAGTAAAACGAAGATTCCTACGAGATTTCCAACAATAAAAAATACGAAAATGGAATAAGCCTTCAATACAAGATCATTATCCAATGTTCTATTGAAAAGCTCAATATTCGGTTTACGACGTATTGTAGATATCACAGATGCTACCATCACACCAAAAGTAGAAACACGAATACCACCACCTGCAGAACTAGAGCCTGCACCAATAAACATAAGGAATAAGAAGAATACCAATACTGGCAAACTGAGCGAAGAGGTGTCAACTGTATTAAATCCTGCATTACGTGTGGTCATAGACTCAAAGAAAGCCGTGATTACCCCTCCAAATCCAGAGTGGTCCGAAAGCGTATTATCATATTCAAAAACATAAAAAATAATCGCACCTGCTAAAAGCAGCCCTAACGTAAAATATAATGAGATCTTTGTTCCAAATTGAATTCTTTTCCAAGGGTATCTCATTCGCTCTCTCAATCGCTTGATTTCAAAAAGATCAAATAAATAAATCATACCAAATCCTCCTAAAAAAAACAGGATCATAATAACGGTATGTAATGCGTAGTTATCAACCACTTGAGGGTTCATCATTCCACCAGGCATTATGGACAACCCAGCGTTACAGAAGCCAGAAACAGAATGAAAAACAGATTGAAAAATCCTATCTGGAGTTGACTCAAATAATCCTGTAGGTTCTAGCAGGAAGAAAATAATTACAAAGCCAATAATCTCAATTGCTAATGTCCATTTGATTATCCGCGCAAACATATTCTCTGTATCTAAAAAGGATTCTTGATTCACAAAATCTTCAATCACATCGTGCTGCTTCAAACCAACACCGAATTTGGCTATCAATAAATATAAAGCTGCAAAAGCAATAGTATTCAGAGCCCCAATCTGAATCAAAAACAGAACGACCATTTGCCCTTTAAAAGTGAGTGCCGTAGAGATATCAATTGTAGATAATCCTGTTACAGAAGTGGAAGACATTGAAAGAAAAATAGCATCTGTATAACTTACATCTACCGAAGATTTCGTCATCTCTGGAAGCATCAATAACCCTGAACCAATTAGTACAATACCTGCAATAGAAAAAGTAAACAGAAGTCCAGGATGTATTTTAAACCATTGCCTAAAGTCTCTCTTTTTGAAGATCTCAGTAAAAATATAGATGATAAAGAACAACTGTACCAAGACATTCGACACATCTGAAAAACCTGAAAAACCCAACCAATTGAAGAATTCAGAAAGCAACAGTGTATCAAAGAAATTATAGGCTATCCCTTCAACAAACAAGGTTAAGACGATCAAAGATTCTCCCCAATTGCTGCGAATATACTGCAGTGGGTGAAAGTCATATATAAGTTTAACGATATAGCGAAGAATGTAGAAAATAAAACTAAACTCAACGATTCTAATCAATGATTCTCTTGATTCATCCGTTTGCGGAAAACCATAATAATTGACCAGTACTCCAACCATCGAAAGCGCCACTAAAATGTGAGCCCATCGAAAAGAAGTAAGTACTGCGTTTTTAGAATTGTACAGCCTTAAATTCGCTTTTTCGCGGAATTCCTTTAGCATTGAATATTTAGTTTTTTGGCCTCTTCTAACAATCGTTCTGCGTTGATAGCTACCACTCCTGGCTCCTCACAAACTATTCCGCCTGCAAGATTAGCCATCTCTGCGATTGTTTTTGGAGATTGACCCGCTGCTAAGCATAATGTAGCAACGCTGATTACTGTATCTCCTGCACCAGAAACATCTGTAATCGTTCTTCGATGAGCAGCTACGTAATGTTTTTCGCTTTCAGTATTAATAAAAACACCATGTTCACTCATTGTAACAAAGAGATGATCTGTATTTAATATCGCGTTCAATTCTTTCACTGCATTTTCAAAATCAACCTTTTGAGTAACATCAACATTTCTGTTGATTCCTTCGCTCAATTCTTTCAAATTAGGCTTGAACAAAGAAACACCTTTGAAGGCCAAAAAGTTTCTTAGTTTCGGATCAACCGTTGTTATCACCTTATGTGATTTAGAAGATTTAATCACTGTTTCGATTAAGTTCTTGGTAAGGACACCTTTATTATAATCTTCAAATATGATTGCGTCGCAGCCTTTGTCTAAAACTTGTTCGATCGCTTGAATCAATCGTTCTTCAGCTGCAGAAGAAATATCATCTGTTTGCTCCTTATCAACTCTAAGTAATTGTTGATTATTCCCTAAAACTCTTGTTTTAACTGTCGTTTGACGACCTTCCACTTGGACGATCCCTGAAGTTTGAATACCCCTCTCGGATAGCAGCTGAAGCAACACCTTTGATTCGTCATCGTCACCAACTACTGAAGCCATTGTTACTTTTGCTCCCAGGCTGATTAAATTAAGCGCAACATTAGCAGCTCCGCCTAAGCGTTCTTCACGTTTCGAAAAATTGACAATCGGCACGGGAGCTTCCGGGCTAACGCGGTTCACCTTTCCTTCAAGGTATGCGTCTATCATCACATCACCAAGTACAACAACGTGTTTATTTTTGAATGACGAAAAGAGCGAATCCAATGACATCTATTTAATATTTTGAAGTGCTTCTCCTATTCTACGCATAGCCTCCGTTAAAGTTTCCTCATCAGTAGCATATGATATTCTTATGCAACTCGGATCACCAAAAGCTTCACCTGTAACAACAGCAACATTCGCTTCTTCGAGAAGATACATCGAAAGGTCTGTTGCATTTCCGATTTGACGATCTCCAGCTTTCTTTCCAAAGAAACTCGATACATCTGGGAAAAAGTAAAACGCTCCTTCCGGATCATTCACATTAACTCCATCCATGTTTTCAAGTAATGCGAGTACAAGTTTCTTACGGCTCGCAAAAGCATCAATCATGTCTTTCAAAAAAGAAGGATCTTCATCCAAAGCAGCAATAGCAGCTCTTTGAGTAATAGAACATGTACCACTTGTAAACTGACCTTGCATCTTCGTGCAAGCAGCAGCGATTTCTTTTGAAGCTCCAATATAACCGAGCCTCCAACCTGTCATTGCCCAAGCTTTTGAAACTCCATTAATCGTAACTACCTGTTCGTAGATATCATCAAATTGAGCTAAACTCTGGTGCTTCGATTTAAAATTAATATGCTCATAGATCTCATCACAGATCGCAACGATGTTTTTGTGTTGTTTCAATACATCAGCGATACTCCTCAACTCCTCTTTCGAATAAACCGATCCAGTTGGATTACAAGGTGTCGAAAAGATCATAGCCTTGGTCTTTTCATTAATGTGTTGCGCTATCTGATCTCCACTGATCTTAAAATCGGCATTTATATCTGCATTAACTATGACTGGTATTCCTCCTGCCACTTTAACGATCTCATAGTAAGAAACCCAGTAAGGAGCAGGAATAATAACCTCATCTCCAGGATTTACAATACTCATCATTACGTTTGCAATTGATTGCTTGGCACCCGTGGATACTACAATCTGATCTTTATCATAATGCAAACCATTATCTCTTTTGAATTTATTACAGATCGCCTCTCTTAACTCATCGTACCCAGGAACAGGTGTATATGTCGTGTAGTTATCATCCATCGCTTGCTTTGCAGCAGCTTTAATGAAATCAGGAGTATGGAAATCTGGCTCTCCTAAACTTAAGGAGATCACATCTACTCCCTGACTTTTTAGTTCACGACTTTTTCGAGACATGGCAATTGTCGCCGACTCTTCCATTCTATGTATACGATCAGAAAGCTTTATCATTGAAATAATGTATTTAAGAGAACAAATTTAAAACTTTTTATCAGTAGACTTGGTCTAAGAACTCAATTTATTGACGAAAGTATTTAAGGGGTCTAAACAATACGTTTTATGGTCGAAATCTTATTTCATATCTTTGTGGTATGGAATCAAAAAACACACTTGTATTAGGGGCTAGTGAGAATCCGAGCCGTTATGCGAACATTGCTATTCACAGATTAAAAGAAAAAGGACATCCTATCGTTGCCGTAGGTTATAAGGAAGGTAACGTTGATGGAGTGGAAATCCAGAAAGAATTCCCTACAAATATTGATGTAGACACATTAACCTTATACCTCTCTAAAAAAAATCAAGTTCAGTATTATGACCAAATTTTGGCTCTTAAACCGAAAAGAGTGATTTTTAATCCTGGAACAGCGAATAACGAGTTTCAACAAAAACTAACTGATGCTGGTATTGAGGTTATACCTGCTTGCACATTAGTCATGTTAAGTATTGGAGAATATTAACTATGAATTTTTGGATCAAAAAGAGATGGAAAGATCTCGTGTTTATTCTGATTATTGGACTATTATTTATTCCTCAAGTTCGACAACCCATTCAGGTTTTCGTTCAAGGTATATTTGCAGGCACCCCTGATGACCTAAACAAGGAAGATCAAAAAAAATTAAGCTCCTTCAATTTTGCTTTGAGGGGCCTTGATGGTCAAAACACTAATCTATCCAACTCTGAAGGCAGAGTCATTCTTGTCAACAACTGGGCAACATGGTGTCCGCCTTGCATAGCAGAGATGCCGTCACTTCAATCACTTTATAACGTTTACAAAGAAAAGGTTGACTTTTACTTTATTAGTAATGAAAAGTATAATGTTTTAAAAATGTGGTTGAAAGAAAAATCATATAATCTACCGGTTTATCAGCCGATGGGACCAACACCAAAACAACTGAACTCAAGCAGTATACCTACCACCTATGTAATCAACAAAAAAGGGATCATCATTATTGAAGAGGTTGGAGCTCACGACTGGAATACAGAATCGTTTAGAGAAAAGTTAGACTTTTTGATTGACGAATAGTTGAAAGATTTCAATTTACTCCTCAACTGTTTTATATTAGATGATTTGGCATATACTCCCGTGAAAAATGTTCTGAATAAATGTCTATCCAATGAAGAACAGTATTTCTTTATAAATTCTTCAAAAAAGCAACGGTTATAAAGTTTATAACGTTTATTATTGCACAAAGCTATCCAAAGCATATGACATTTACCAGGTTTTACAGATTCTTGGGAAATTCTCCATTTTCTAATGGACCTATTTTCCTCACTTTTTTTGTCGTTACATTTGCAATACCATTAGTTGCACAACCTCCAAACTATAGTTTTGCCAAACAAATCATCGTGAATTCAGGTCAGGTGTCAGGAACAACAGACCTAAACAATTTTGTCACATTAGTAAGTCTTACTGACAATGATTTAAGAACAACTTCCAATGGCGGAAACGTAGAAAACACAAACGGTTATGATATCATTTTCACTTTAGATGATTGCAGCACCATACTCGATCACCAGATTGAAAGCTACAATGCTTCAACAGGAGAATATATTGCTTGGGTGAGAATCCCAACCTTATTTGCTACTTTTAATACTGAGATACAGATGTATTACGGCAACAATACAGTAACCCTAGATCCATCAACAACGAATGTTTGGGGCGCAGAATATGCAGCAGTCTGGCACATGAACCAATCCCCCGCATCAGCTGCTCCTCAGATTCAAGACTATACAGCAAATACAAATGATGGTATTGCAAATGGAGGTATGGCTGCTGGAGATTTAGTGAATGGATACATCGGACAAGGTATTGACTTTGACGGAAATAACGATTTCATAGATTGTGGCTCAGATGCTTCCACTGATCCAAATGGTAGTTTGACTGTTTCAGCTTGGATCTTCAGTCGTGCTGCAAGCGGTCACATCATCAACAGAGGTGGAGGTTGGAATGACCCCGGATACAGTTTGTTTCATCACGCAAATAATATTCGTATTGAATTACAGCGCGCAGGGGAAAAGGATATTGTAGATAATGGTTTAACAATCAATACTTGGCATCATGTAGCACTAACATATGATAATGTGTCTGGTACAATACGATGCTATATTGATGGAATTCAACAGGGCAATACTGGAAATCATACCGGTCCTATGGGCAACCCTGTGGAGAACTTAAATATCGGTAGAAAGGAGCAGAATGCTTTTTATTTCAACGGTATCATTGATGAAGGTCGTGTAATTCACGCACGTAGGAATGGAGACTGGATGCGTACAGAATTCAACAATCAAAGCAATCCTGCTGGATTTTACTCCGTCTCATCTGAAATGACAGCCTCTGCACTATGTCCTTCTCCTCTGCCTGTTGAGTTATTGAACTTTACTGCGACTTATAATGATGGAAAAGTTGACTTAGTTTGGGAAACAGCTTCTGAACTAAATAATGATTTCTTCACTATTTACAGATCTACTAA
The DNA here is from genome assembly GCA_965659845.1 of Brumimicrobium sp. Classification (GTDB taxonomy): domain Bacteria; phylum Bacteroidota; class Bacteroidia; order Flavobacteriales_D; family Crocinitomicaceae; genus Brumimicrobium. The sequence continues at coordinate 17,121 of CBFHXS010000027.1, read as the reverse complement.
CGGAACGGAATGGGAGCCTGTTTCCACTATAGACGGAGCAGGAAACTCTAATTCAATCAATACGTACTTCATTCATGATTACAAACCCTTACTTGGTAAATCGTATTATAAATTAAAACAAACTGATTTCAATGGCGAGTATGAATATTCTTCCATTCGCAGCATAGATGTTTTAGACGAAGGAAATATTGAAGCATTCCCCAATCCATTCACTTCCGAATTAATTCTCAAAGGAAAGGATCTTAAAGTCGGAGAGATAGAGGTCTACAATATTCTTGGCCAGAACGTCAATAATTTACTGATCTTTTCTAGTACTAGCGAAACAGAAATACAGATTAACACCTCCGCCTTAGAGGAAGGAGCTTATTTTTTACGGACACCATCTCGTTCCTTAAAAATAGTGAAGTAAAAAGTTTAAATAAAATCAAACCTAAATGAACAAAAAGAATATTGCACTGTTATGTTTGACAGGTGGTTAGGTTAGGTTAAGACAGGGGAAGTAGACGCTCGTTTATTTCCTCTGTTTATTTACAGAGACATAGAAAATCTTACTTTTTCAGCTTCTCCTTTAAAAACTTACCAGTATAACTTTCTTTCACCTTTACTATAGCTTCAGGAGACCCTTGAGCAACGAGCGTTCCTCCATTTGCTCCACCTTCAGGACCAAGATCAATTACCCAATCCGCGCATTTAACAACATCCATATCGTGTTCAATGATTACAACTGAGTGTCCAATATCGATCAATCTGTTTAGTGAAACCAAAAGCTTCTTAACATCGTCAAAATGAAGCCCCGTGGTTGGTTCATCAAAAATAAACAAAGTCGGAGTTGGATTTTTTGCTTTCGTCAGAAATGAAGCTAACTTAATTCTCTGTGCTTCTCCTCCAGAAAGTGTAGAAGATGGTTGTCCCATGGAAAGATATCCAAGTCCTACGTCTACAAGGGGTTGAATCTTATCAGCTACCTTTCGGTCAAGTCGATCATCTGAAGCATTAAAAAAGTTTAGTGCTTCATCAATGTCCATTTCCAATATATCAGCAATACTTTTATCTCGATATTTTATTTCAAGCGCTTCCTCCTTATATCGTCTTCCTTTACAATTATCACAGGTCAGATGAATGTCAGCCATAAACTGCATAGACACCGTTGTCACACCTTCTCCTTCACACATTTCACAGCGTCCACCCTCGACATTAAAACTGAAATATCCAGGCTTTAAGCCTCTCATTTTAGCTAGTGGCTGTCTTGAATAAAGATCTCTTATTTCGTCGAATGCTTTTACATAGGTAACTGGATTACTCCTTGTAGATCGGCCTATGGGATTCTGGTCTACAAATTCAACAACCTCTACTTGAGAAAAGTCGCCTGTCAACTCTTTATGCTGCCCCATTTTCTGACCATGTATCCCGAGTTTCTTATTCAATGCAGGATAGAAAATATCTTTTATTAATGTAGACTTACCTGAACCACTTACTCCCGTCACACAAGTCATGGCATGCAATGGAATCTGTACACTAACATTTTTTAAATTATTTTCAGTGGCGCCTACAACATGAATTGAATCTTTGAATCTTCGTCTTTTTGAAGGAACAGCAATAAACTCTTTCCCCGTCAAATATTTAGCGGTCAAACTATTTTTGGCTTTCTTAAGAGCCGAGTGTGTTCCTTGAAATACGAGCTCTCCACCATTCACCCCAGCTCTCGGACCGATATCCAAAATCTCATCGGCAGCTTTCATGATCGCTTCTTCGTGCTCAACAATAATTACAGTATTTCCGAGATCTTTCAACTCCTTTAAAACACGAACAAGTCTTTCAGTATCTTTAGGGTGAAGACCAATACTTGGTTCATCCAATATATACATTGATCCTACCAGGCTGCTTCCCAAAGAAGTAGCAAGGTTAATGCGCTGCGATTCTCCCCCTGATAGCGAATTTGCCTGACGGTTTAGTGTTAGATACCCTAACCCTACCTCATTCAACCACTTTAATCGATTTCGAATTTCAGTTAAAATTCTTTTCCCGATCTCAAACTGATGTTTATCGAGCTTTAATTCATTAAAAAATACAATGTTATCTTCAACACTAGTCAAAACAATCTCTGAAATAGACTTCCCTCCTATCTTAACATAATTCGTATCTTTTCTAAGACGCGTGCCGTTGCAATCAGGACATTTGGTCTTACCTCTATATCTAGCGAGCATCACGCGGTAATGAATCTTATATGTCTTGGTTGCCAGAAAATCAAAAAAGTGTTTTATCCCTTTAATTCCCTTTTGACCATTCCAAAGCAAATCATATTGTTCTTGATCTAAGTCTTCAACGGATCTATGAATAGGAAAACCTAAGTGTGCAGTTGCCTCAATAAATCGATCCAAGTATTTACCCATTTTATCCCCTCTCCAAGGAGCTACTGCACCTTCATAAAGTGATAATTTTCTGTTAGGGATTACCAATGCCTCATCTACTCCGATAACTGAACCAAAACCTTCACATGTATCACATGCCCCAAAAGGATTGTTGAAGGTAAAGAAATGAAGATCAGGCTCCACAAACGACATCCCATCACGTTCAAATCGATTCGAAAATTCAAGTACCTCATCTTGATTTGGAAAAAGAATCCAGCATGATTCATTTCCTTCTGCGAAAGCTAACTGAACAGAATCTGAGAATCTTGACAAAAAGTCATCATCTTTCTTTTTTACTGCAAGTCGATCAACAACCAGTTCAAGTTTCTTAGGTGATTTTGGTAATTTCTCTAATAGAACGTCCAACCTTTCGATGTCTCCATCGATGCGAACACGAGTAAAACCTTGTTCTTTAAAAATATTTAATTGTCGGTCAAGACCATAGCGTTCATAATTGAGTATTGGCGCTAAAATCATGAACTTTTCTCCTTCTTTTTTCTTTAACGTTGTATCTACAACATCTTCAACATTATCCTTTCGCACTTCTTCCCCAGTTACAGGTGAATACGTCTTACCTGCTCGGGCAAAAAGCACTTTTAAAAAATCATAGATTTCTGTTACAGTTCCAACGGTTGATCGCGGATTCGTTGAGGTAACTTTCTGTTGAATTGCAACTGCAGGAGCAACACCTTTTATGAAGTCTACCTCAGGTTTATCGAGTTTCCCCAGGAATTGGCGGGCATACGATGAAAGACTTTCAATATACCTTCTTTGACCCTCCGCATATAAAGTATCAAAAGCTAAAGTCGATTTACCCGATCCGGATAAACCAGTTACCACAGTCATTTTTCCATGTGGTATTTTCACTTCTAAATTCTTAAGGTTGTGCATTCGAGCACCCTTAATATGAATGGACTCATTCCTCATCCGCTGAATCGTTTTGTTCTTCTAATAATTGCTTCGCATACATCTCTGCATAAACACCATTAGCGGCTAAAAGTTCTTCATGCGTTCCTTCTTCCACCTTACTTCCTTTATCCAAAACCAATATTCTGTCAGCATTACGAATTGATGAAACACGATGACTTACAATCAATGTTGTATTCTTTTCTATTTGCTCTTTAAGGTTATTTAGAATGATCTCTTCTGTTTCAGTGTCTACCGCAGAAAGACAATCATCCAAAATCAATAATTTTGGTTTACGGATTAATGCTCTTGCAATACTAATTCGTTGTTTCTGACCACCACTTAAATTGACACCTCGCTCACCAAGCACAGTATCTAATCCCTGTTTAAAAGATTCAATATTGTGCCAAACGTGAGTTGTTTTAAGCACTTCAATCACATCTTCATCGGACGCCTTGTTTTCATTGATCAATCCAAACTTCACATTGTTTCGTATTGAGTCTGAGAACAAAAATACCTCTTGAGGAACCACACCAGCTTGTTTTCTGAAATCGTTAATATTAATTTCCTCTAACGGCTCTTGATCTATTCTTACTTGACCATGTGTGGGATCAAACTGCCGCATTAAAAGATTGATAACAGTACTCTTACCAGAACCGGTCCTTCCGAGGATAGCCATGGTTTCACCTTTTTTAATCTCAAAACTCAAATTTCTAACCGCATCTATTCCTGATGTTGGGAAGGTATAAGATACATTATCAAAAACGACATCCCCTTTAAATTCAAATGGCTGCTTATTGCTAGATTTGATTTCAGGCTCTTCTTCCATAAACTCATTGATACGCTCTTGACTAGCTGCAGCACGTTGCACTAAAGAAGTCACCCATCCAACACTTGCAAATGGCCATGTGAGCATGTTTACATACATGACAAACTCGATCATTTCTCCGGCTGTAAAGTTTATGCTTGGATCAATCACTTGCAAACCACCTAAATAAATGGTGAGTAACGTACTAATTCCAATTAAAAACGTAATCGTAGGCATAAAGAGCGCATTCGTTTTAACAAGCGCCATGTGCTTGTCCAGATAAACATCTGCTGCTTTATCAAAATCTTTTTTGTTCTTTTTTTCACCTCCATATGCTTTCAAGACTAGAACACCTGAGAAAGTTTCTTGAACAAATGTCGAAATCGCAGATTGTTGTCTTTGCACGTCATTACTCTGACGGTTCATTCGACTAGACACCTTGTAAACCAGAAATGACATAATTGGCAGCGGTACTAAGGTATACAGTGTTAATTCCAAACTGGTATTGACCATCATAGCGCAGATAAGAATAAACAATACCACCAGATTAACAGAATACATTACACCCGGTCCTAGATACATGCGCACATGAGAGATATCCTCAGAAATCCGATTCATCAAGTCACCCGTGTTATTCTTTTTATAAAAATTAAATGTAAGCCTCTGATATTGGCCATATACCTCATTTTTCAAATCGTATTCTATGAGCCTTGAAACCACGATTACCGTTTGTCGTGTAAAGAATAAAAAGATACCTTTTCCTATCGAAAGCAAAATGTACGAACCCCCTAAAGCAAGCGCTAGTCCCATCCAGTTTTCCGGATCAAACCCACCTTCGAATTGATCCACTGCATCACCAACCAATTGGGGCATGTAAACATAGAAAACGTTTGATCCAATGATGAATAAAACACCGAGCAACAATCGCCATTTGTACTTTATGAAATATTTGTTGAGATAGCTGAGAGACTTCATCTATTAATTTTCTATTTTTGCACTTTGGAAGGCACTTTCCAGAATGTTACAAAGGTAGCTATTTGATTTAAACGAAAGTGCAATTAAAGACATATTGCAATGATAGAAACAAAAGAAATCACCGCTGCAGATCTTAAGGACAATCCTGTTATCGCAGCAATGAGCCAATATAATCACGAACAGCTTTTATTTTGTAATGACAATGCCACAGGTTTAAAGGCAATCATTGCAGTACATAATACAACATTGGGTCCAGCCTTGGGAGGGACTAGAATGTGGATGTACAACAATGAGTTAGAAGCATTGAATGATGTATTGCGTCTATCCAGAGGAATGACCTACAAGAACGCGATCTCTGGACTTAACCTAGGAGGAGGGAAAGCAGTGATCATTGGAGATTCGAAAAAAATGAAGTCCGAAGCCTTTTTCAGGAGGTTTGGTAAATTCGTTAATAGCCTTGCTGGAAAATATATTACAGCTGAAGATGTTGGAATTACGCCACAAGATATGTCATGGGTAAACATGGAAACCAATCATGTTGCGGGGCTTCCTGGTAAAAGCGGGGATCCTTCACCTGTAACTGCTTTCGGAACATACATGGGAATGAAAGCTTGTGCAAAAAAACAATTTGGCTCTGATAGCTTATCGGGTAAAAAAGTTGCTGTACAAGGTGTAGGTCATGTTGGAGAGTACTTGGTTGAGCATTTGACAAAAGAAAATGCTGAGGTAATGATCACAGATATTAATCAAGACAGTTTGAAAAGAGTTTCAGAAAAATATGGAGCCAAGGTGGTTGGAGCAGATGAAATCTATGACATGGATATGGATATTTATGCTCCATGTGCTCTTGGGGCAACAATTAACGACGCTACACTTTCAAGACTGAAATGTTCAATCATCGCTGGAGCCGCAAATAATCAGTTAGCCGATGAAAAAATTCACGGTCAGGCAGTGTTAGACAGAAAGATCGTATATGCACCAGATTTCGCATTAAATGCTGGTGGTGTAATCAATTGTTATGCTGAAGTAAAAGGAAACAGTGCTGAATGGGCGATGCAAAAAGCTGAAGATATTTATTCGACAATTGAAAATATCATCAACCGAGTATCTGTTGAGAACATTCCTGCATATGCCATAGCAAATAAAATCGCTGAGGAACGTATTTCATCAATCGGAAATGTAAAATTACCGTTATAATATCTTATGCTGAACAGAAGACATCTTAGAATTAAGGTTCTACAAACTTTATACGCATTCTCACAAAATGAGGATATGGATTACATCAAGGCTAAGGCCGAACTAAACAAGGCGGTTGAGCAGATGTATGATCTTTACTTGTCTCTTTTATTGACTTTTTCAGAATTGAAAGCTAAAGGTGAGCACCGTATTGAAGAAAACAAGAAGAAGTATCTACCTAAAGAGGATGACATCAATCCAAATAGGAAGTTTGTGGATAACGCTATCATTACAATACTTGAAGAACAAGCAGAGTTACGTCATCAGTCTGAACTGAGAAAAGTAAACTGGATAGGTGCTGAAGAGCAAGAAATATTCAGAAAAATGTACAATGCCATCCGTAAATCAGAGACCTACTTTGAGTTTATGGAGAATGGCGAAAAAGGTTTTGAAGAAGATAAGGCGTTTATCGTTCAATTGTTCAAACAAGAGATCGCAAACTTTCAATTGCTTTACGATTATTACGAAGAGAAAAGTATATACTGGATGGATGATATAGACCTTGCATGCTCTATGGTGATAAAAACTATCAAGAGTTTCAAGGAAGGCGAAGAGCCTCAAATCCTTCCGCTTTTCAAACCGAATGATGACGAGAAAGAATTCATCGAAACCTTATTGAAAGAAACGATTCGGAAAGAAAAAGAAAACCTCCCTGTCATTGATAAGTTAACCAAGAACTGGGAGTTGGATAGAATCGCTAAAATGGATGTACTATTGATGGAAATGGCGATTACTGAACTTCAAACCTTCCCGAACATTCCAACGAAAGTTTCGTTAAATGAATACATTGAAATCTCAAAGTTTTATTCTACACCCAAAAGTAATGTCTTTATAAATGGAGTATTAGATAAAGCCATTACAATGCTTGAAAAAGAAGGGAAGATCAAAAAGATGGGTCGAGGATTAATGAAATAATAAACAACTATCATGATAAAATCAGTTTTCGTTTTATTTGCAGCTATCATATTGCTAGGTTCATGTTCATCATCTCCATCTGCTGGGGAAATCGGTCAATACACTACTATGGAAGTAGAGAAAAGATTCGATGCAGGGACAGTAGCAAAAGGAGAAGTTGTCCAAGCTACGTTTACGTTAAAGAATACAGGGGAATACCCTTTAATTATAGCGGATGTAAAGGAAGCTTGTTCCTGCACTGTATCGGAATATCCAGAGGAACCAATTGCCCCGGGTGAATCTGGGACTTTATCGGCATCTGTAAACACTGATCGAACAGGAAAAGGAACAATTTCAAAACCAATAACGATTACAGCTAACACTAAACCATCTACAACAAAAGTTACGATCACTGCTAAAGTGATTGACTAAATTTAAATTGAATAAGTAAAAAGTAAATTATTATGGGAGGAGGATCAAGTCAAATTATTGTGTTACTGCTCATGTTGGGAGTATTTTATTTCTTCATGATACGACCACAAATGAAAAAGCAAAAGGAATTAAAAAAGTTCCGTGAAAACCTTACTGTTGGTGACAAAATCGTTACGATTGGAGGTATCCATGGTAAAATCCTTGAAGTGAATGACACAAACGTATTAATAAGTTGTGAAGGAAATGCGAAAATTCGTATTGAGAAATCTGCCTTATCCACAGGTACTGATGGACAACAGTTAGGTCAAGCAAAGTAATTTGATCAACACATTTGAAAAGCGAGGGTTAGTCCTCGCTTTTTTCGTTTCCAGTCATTTCTGAACTACTTCTCTTCTGTCTTTTAATTCTTCTTGCTTTGCGTTTTCGTTTTCGCGCATCCTTCTTTCGTTTCCGAATTCGTTGTTTATATTCTTTTCGATCCTTTCTAAAATGGGCTCTGTCAACGATCACAAAAGTAGAATCAAATTTAACCTTACCTTCTTGAATATCATTAATAACACATTCAATAATGAAGTCCTCTTTATTTGGATCGTAAGTAGCATCTAAATTCTGACCAAACATATTTGCCATTCCTGAATATATTGCTGCTTGCGCTTCTCCTTTATAATCCGCAATAATTTCCTTTGCAGTTCTGCCCGTTTCCCGATAGATCAACTTAGTTAACACCACTCCCTCTGAAACATAAAGTTCTTTCAGTAAAAATTTAAAATCATCCTTCAAATCTCTATGTGTCTTTCTCGCAATCCTTTTCTGCTTACGTGGTCGTTGGGTACTGTCAATTTCACGTTCTAAAGAATCAAGAACAAATGCAGCATGAAGTGCTAAAGGGTAAACCCTCCTCACCCTTTTAAGTGCTCTTCTATACTCACTATGATAGTTACTAGGAAGGTCAAATCCCTCATAAACCTGAAGTCTATGAATTGCTGTGTCAGAAGGAACATCCTGAGCAACACATATATGAGCAATACACCCTAATATAAAAATGAAACAACCACGCATTTCGTAATTTCTATTAAAACAATTATATTTAATCTAAAATGTACAAAAAAGATACCATGAGACATAATTACCTATACTTCTTAACGTTTTTTGTAGCTGCTCTATTGTTACAATCCTGTAAATCCGATTCTAGCAACGGGGATGATAAAAACAGTGATTCCGATTCGACTAACGTATCCGATACTTTAATGACCGACGATCCTTTCATTGACACAACACAAGTTAAGGAAGATACCGTTGAAATTGTATATGAGGATCCCGCAGTTCAAGAGGCTCACAAAGAAATTGTAAAAAAATATGGTGTTCAGTGGGACTTTTGCACGTGCATCCAGAAAAGTGATTCTGTAAATACTGCTTTGATGGAAGCAAGCGATGCTGAATTTGACGCAGTAATGGAGCGGTCAGAATATATAGATAGTAAATGTAAAGGACTACTAATCCAACCCAATGCTACACCCGAAGACCGCATAAAACACGAGAACAAGGTGAAGAAGTGTCTTGATACTAAATAGAAGTAGATTCAATCTATTCTTTGCTACATTTCTTTAGCATCCAATCTGTGTAACTAAATCCTATTTTTGGAATTACGTTTAGAAAGAATTTTGCGCATTCAGCTATTTTCCCGCTATTTTTAATTACGATTATCTAGATTAGTTCTAATTAATCTTAAAACTAAATGCAATGAAAGAATTTGAAGCAAAAGCATTAGAAAATGCAAAAGAAGTGAAAGATGGCACTAAAAGAAGAGGAAAGAGAATCATGACAGTGTTACAAGATGTTGGACAAACTGCTTTGTAAAATATCTTAAATCATTCAAAAGCTGTTGAAATTCAACAGCTTTTTTTATTTTTTAACGAAAATAAACCACTTCAGCAATCGAAAACGAACTTTCAGAAATTCTCCACATGATCTAATTTAATGTTTACTTAGGTTAGCATCATAAGTAATTATTAAAACTAAATGTTATGAAAAAGTTTGAAGCAAAAGCAATTGAGAATGCAAAAGAAGTGAAAGGTGGCGGTGGTAAACGACGTGGAATAAAAATGAAAACAATGTCACAAGACGACGGGAGTTCGACAAGTGGTATTAACTGGTAGAATTTCCCACAAATACTTAAGGCTGTTGAAGTTCAACAGCCTTTTTTTATTTATCTATTTCTTCAATTAATTATTTTAACGAAAAATGTTTCTCTGCTTCATCAGCGATTTGGTCTCCAATAGCCAGAGATGCAGTAGCAGCAGGAGAAGGTGCATTTAGCACGTGAATAGAATTTCCATGATATTCAATTCTAAAATCATCTCTTGTATCACCATCTGTACCAAGCAATAAGGCTCTTACGCCTGATCTACCTGGTTTAATATCATCCATTGTCAATGAAGGTATAAGTCCTTGAAGTGTTTTTAAGAATAACTTCTTTGAAAAGGCTCTTCTGTATTCGTCAATACCAAACTTCATGTTACTGAAGAAAAGCTTCCAAGTACCGCCATATGTTAGCGCATCCCAAGAATCTTTTAAATTGAAGTCTGTTTTACCATACCCCTCTCTTTTGAATGTGAATACGGCATTTGGTCCACATTCAATCTCTCCATCAGTCATTCTTGTGAAGTGAACTCCTAAAAATGGAAAATCAGGGTTTGGTACCGGATATATTAAATTCTTTACTTTGTATTTTGCCTGCTCAGTTAGCTCATAATAATCACCTCTAAAACCAACTACCTGCTCTTTCAAGTCTACACCATCTTTTCGCGCCAATCGATCTGCTTGCAAACCTGCACAAAAGACCATATGTTTAGCTTTGAATTTTTGGGAAGCCCCTATAATGGTATTGAACTCCTTTCCTTTCTCAACTGCAATTACTTCTTCTCCAAGTACAGTTTTAGATTCATTATTAATTCCTTCAGCATTTTCAACCATCTTCTCAGTCGCCTTGCGATAATCAATAATTCCGGTGACAGGAACCCAAATTCCTGCTATACCTTCAACGTGAGGTTCATGTTCTTTGATTTGCTTAGCATCGATTTTTTCAATTCCTTCGATACCATTCTCAATTCCGTTATTGAAAATCTTATCCATGAAAGGCAACTCTTCCTTTCTGGTGGCAACCACCACTTTACCACAAACATCATGTGGAACATTATTGTCTTTTGCAAACTGTACCAGTTCTCTCCTTCCAGCGACACAGTTCTTAGCTTTCAATGAACCTGGCGTATAATAGAGACCTGAGTGGATAACCCCAGAATTATTTCCCGTTTGATGATCGGCAAACTTATTTTCTTTCTCGATGAGAATGATTTTGAGGTCAGGGTTTCTTTTTTGCAACTTATAAAAAGTAGCTGCACCTACAATTCCTCCACCAATAATTGCTACGTCGTATACTAGATTATCCACAGTCAAAAAATTTTAAGCAAAAGTAATAAAACTCTATTCATCTATTTAATTAAAGTCTTCGAATTTGACATTTAAATACAGTCTTATTCACTAAATTACAAACTGATTTAATAGACTTATTATTCATGCAAATTGACAAAGAACTTAAAAATGAGTTGAGCCTTTTACCAGATAAGGAAAAAGACAAGTTAGTTCTTCGCTTATTGAGAAGGGATAAAAAACTCGCAAAACGCTTACACTACGAATTAATTGGAGCTTTCACGAAAGAAGATCTTCAAAATGATTTCTGTAAAAATGTCATTGACTCATTTGAAGATATAAAGATAAATCCTTATTTGCCCATTTTTCTCTCCAGGTCTTTAAGGAAATTAAGCAGTGAAATTGCCAGTTACCTATTCACCACAAAAGATAAACACGGACAAGCCTGGTTGAACATGTACCTATTAAACAAATCTTTCGAATTCTTCTCAGTAGAAATAGATTCGTATGTTGGAACAGAGAAAGGCAGAAAGTTAGCAGTATATATCCTGAACAAAACTTTTACCACCCTCGTCATTATTAAAAAACTTGATCCAGACCTATATATTGACTTTGATGAAGGACTTATTAGGCTAGGAGAACAATTTGAAAAAAGCAAAGGTTTTTCGGAAACATGTAGTTATCATGGCTTCAATATCAAATGGTTGTTTGATAGAAATATTCCTGATAATATCGATTCCATTCGTAAGGAATTAAGGAGTAAAGGTTTTTTAAGATAATATACTAAATGCCTACTTTATTTTTGACATAAGAGAAAAAAACTAAAACCTTTAAGTGCAATTCAAAAAAAATAAAGTGTTATAACTGTTCAATTCTAAAATCATTAACTCCACACTCCTTTTCAAAAGACATAATCAACTAATTATTAATCATTCACACCTTATTTTTTATGTTTTTTTTTGTGATCGAAAAAGGTTTTTTATCACTACATTCGTTGAAAATATAAAATAACTTAACATGAAAAGAATTTCATTTTTATCTGTATTAACAGTAGCTGGCTTTTTTGCAGCTTTAACATCTTGTAAGAAAGATGAACAGAAAGAACCACTAAGCGCCGGAACGGCTTCCGTTAGTGGACGTTTAACCGCAAATCTTGACGAGACGGATTTCCAAACGCAGGCTGTCCCAGCAGGAACAGGTATAACATTCATCATAGATGGAGCTGACCTGGAGAGAAACCCTCAGCCAGGCTATAACTATGAAGACGTTATAGTGAATGGTTCTGTAGGAACAGATGGTATGTACTCTGTGAGTCTTCCAGCAGTAAAAAACTCAATCTCTGCAACAGTAGTATTTGATGATTTCGAATTTGACGCAACAGTTGTGTCTACTGATGACAACGGTTTCCAGCAAGTAGTAACTGAAAGAAGAACTTTTGGTCGTGCTAATGCTTCAGTATCAATCGTAGATGGTCAAGTTGTTGTTCAAGACTACTCTTACAATACAGGTGTTGGTACTTTTGTTCCATCGGCCATAATTAGAGGTGTTGTTGAAGCTCAACTTACTGATAATGTTGGTGAGCCAAATAACATTAATCAGAATGCAGTTGGTTCGGGTTACCCGGCTAGTTCAAATGAAACTGATGTAAATGTTACAGGAGGAACAGGTACAGGTATGACTGTAAACTATTTCACAAATGCTACAGGAGAAGTAACTAATGTATTTATCAACACTACAGGTGACGGCTATACGATTGGAGATATCATTACTATCGCGGATGGAGATGATAACGCCACTTTTGAAATCACAAACGTTATAACAAGTGATGAGTCAGTTCCAGAAGGAGTTGTGCTAACATTCACTGTAGGAGGCGAACAATATAAGGTAGTAACAGATCCTTCAGGTGGATATTTCGCTAGAGTTCCAGCAAATCAGGGGGCAGCGTCTGTATCAGGGATTGATTTCGAAACAGCATCTGTATACTTTGAAAACGGAAGTTTCGTAACAGGTCCAAAGATTTACTCTTTTGACAATGTAGGAAACCAAGCTCTATCAGAAGGTGCAATTATCGAGTTGGACCTTTCTTACTCAAGATCTAACTAGAAGAGTATTGTTGAAAAACAATATAATTCACAAAAATGATATTCAATATGAAATATTCAAAATTAGTCTTGACGTTCTTCTTGTCGTTTTTCATCGTCAACAGTTACGCTCAAGAGCAAATACAAAACAAAAACGGAGTGGACATTTTACCTGTATCAGGTGAGTTTGCTCTCGGTTTCAATGCTGTACCTTTCTTAAAATTAATAGGGAATGCTACATCAGGAAATGGAAAATTCATCGGTAACATGTTCGGTCAAAACACGATTTTTGGTAAATACATGTTAGACAACCAAACGGCGATACGTGCTAACTTCAATTTCAATATAAACAATTTCAACAATCGAAATTTTGTAATTGATAATACAGCTAACAGTCCAGATTCTCTTGTTACTGATGGTATCTCTGTTTCAAATCAAACGTTCGGTTTATCTGGTGGTTATGAGATGCGTCGCGGAAAAGGTCGTGTTCAAGCTATCTTTGGTGGAGACCTTGCTTTCCTTTATAGCCGGTCTAAAAGATCGATGACTTACGGAAATGCATTTGGACAAATAAACCAAACTCCAACGGCTACGAACTGGACTAGCTCAGGTAATCCCATCAATTCAACATCTCAAGGAGAAAGAATGATTGAGCAGATGAATGGAAATACGTTCAGTGTAGGGATTCGACCTTTCATTGGAATTGAGTATTTCTTCGCGCCAAAAATTTCTATTGGAGCTGAATTTGGTTGGACACTATTGTATTCAGTGACTGGAGACGGAGAACAGATTAACGAGTACTACTCTCCTTCTGCTGAAACTGTTTATACTAGAAGCATTCCTTCAGCTGGAAGTAATGCATTCAATGCGAACATTGACAACTTGAACGGGGCGGTAACGCTTTTATTCTACTTCTAGTAAGATATTGCGATTATTAATTAAAAAAGCTGTCTCGAAAGAGACGGCTTTTTTTTATTAACCACATAAAGGTATTGTCTTGAATTGATAGATTCCAATTTAAGAAGTAAAGGATTGTCAATCAGTATGCCCTGTTCCCGAATAGGTCATGAAATATTTCAAGTTGAACAACGCTCAATGATTGGAGTATTTATCAACGTAGAAATAGTTGTCAGCCTATTTAGAAAGTAAAAAGAAACACTTTAAAACCAAGCATAAAAAAAGGAGGACTGAGAAGCCCTCCTTTTTTATTGTATGAAATTCAAAACTTATTGTTTAACCACTCTTCTAGTTGCAGTCACACCATTATGCTGAAGGATTTTCAGTATATAAACCCCTTTTGCATAGTGACTCATGTTAATCACATCTGCAGAAGTCCTTTCGACTATTCGTCCGAAGTTATCATAAATCATGATCTCTTCGATCTCCACGCTTGAAGTCACTTGAATAGAATTTGATGTAGGATTTGGAGCAATAGTTAAAAATGCTTTTGCTTCTTGATCTACGCTTACATCATCTTCAACTGTAACATCTACCGTTGTCGTTGCACTGTTTCCTGATGCATCTGTCACCGTGAGAACTACTGGATACACCCCTACAGCTGTAAATGTATTCTGGTCAATTGCAAGGTTATCCACTCCACAGTTATCTGAAGAACCGTTATCAACGTCAGCAGCTACAATTGTTACCGTACCACCCACGAGCTGAACCGTTATGTCTTGTCCTACTGCAGTTGGATCGATGTTATCTTCTACAGTCACTACTGCGATTTCAGTAGCTGTGTTTCCGCTTGCATCTGTCACCGTTAAGGTTACGGTATTTGTTCCAATCTCAGCACACGTAAAGTCTGTTATATCTAGACTAAGTGCATCAACTGCACAGTTATCTGTTGATCCATTGTCAATATGAGAACCGGTAATAGAAGTTTCTCCGTTTGCGTCAAGAGTTACCGTGACATCCTGAGTCACAGCAACTGGATCCTCTGTTTCAACCACTGTTATAACAGCCGTTTCAGTGCCAATATTTCCGTAGTTGTCCTCAACAGTTAACGTAACTGTATTTGTACCAACATCAGCACATGTGAAATCAGTAACATCAAGTGACATTGTAGCTATACCACAATTATCTGTTGAGCCATTATCTACATCTGTGGTAGTTATAGCCCCTTCTCCATTCGCATCAAGTGTTACTGTTACTGGTTGTGTCACAACGCTTGGTGCTAGATCATCAACGATTTCAACATCTGCCGTTGTGGTAGCCGAGTTTCCAGAACCATCCATTACTATGAAGTTTACCGTTTGGGTTGTACCTATATGACTACAGTCGAATGATGATACATCGACAGAAGTTGAAGCAACAGAACAGTTATCTGAAGAACCATTATCCACATCTGCGCCTGTTAATGTCGCTTGTCCATTTGCATCTAAAGAAAGGGTCGTAGTTGCATTGACATTCGCAACTGGGCTAGTATTGTCTTCAACTGTAACTTGTGCAGTTGCTGTATTTGTGTTTCCTGATCCATCTTCAACAGCAAGTGTTACTGTATTTGTCCCAAGATCTGCACATGTGAAATCCGTTATATCCAGTGACATTGTTGAAATCCCACAGTTATCAGAAGAACCATTGTCAACATCTCCCGTTGTTATGGAAGCTTCTCCGTTTGCATCAAGTGCAACCGTAATATTTTGCGTTGCTGCTATTGGAACTGTTGTTTCTACAATTGTCACTGTTGCTGTCGCTGTACCTGTGTTCGATTCGCTATCTTCAGCACTCAAGGTAACTGTGTTTGTTCCAATGTCAGCGCATGTAAAGTCAGTGATGTCGAGGAATAAGTTAGCTACTGAACAATTATCTGTAGTTCCATTGTTAATATCACTTGCAGTAATTGTAGCATCTCCATTTGCATCAAGCGTTACCGTAATGTTTTGAGTTACTACATTTGGAGCTGTATTATCTACTACCGTAACTGTAGTATTAGAATCACTCGTATTTCCTGAGCCATCTTCTACTGTTAGCGTCACTGTATTCGCTCCTAAGTCTGAACAACCAAAGGATGTTATATCCAGTGAAGTCGTTGCTATTCCGCAGTTATCAGTAGAACCGTTGTTTATATCAGACACCTGAATCGTACCTTGACCATTTCCATCTAATATCACAGTAGCATTTTGAGTGTTAGCGACTGGATTAATGTCATCAACAATCGTTACAATTGCTGAACCTGTATTTGAATTACCTGAGGCATCTTCAGCAGTAAGCACAACTGTATTTGTTCCTAAATCAGCACAAGTAAATGAACTAATATCCAAACTCAACTGATCAACAGCACAATTGTCTGAGGAACCGTTATCAACATCACCTGTGGTAATGGTTGCATTTCCACTAGCATCAAGTTGTACTGTAATATTTTGTGTTACAACTGTTGGATCTGTAACATCTTCCACCGTTACTGTAGCATTTGCCGAAGCACTATTTCCACTTGGATCTGTTGCTGTGAGCTGAACTGTGTTTGCACCAATATCGTTACAGTTAAATGAAGATATGTCCAGACTATAGTAGTCAATGCTGCAATTATCGGTAGATCCATTATTTACGTCTGAAGGTTGAATCGTTGCGTTACCTGAAGCATCTAGCTGCACTGTAATGTTTTGAATATTCACTGTTGGAACCATTACATCTTCTACTGTCACGATTGCTGTTCCTGTAGCCGTATTTCCTGCATCATCTTCCACTGAAAGTGTAACCGTATTCGCACCGATATCACTGCAATCAAAAGATGTGATATCCAAGCTTAAGATCAAATCATTTTGTGGAGTTTCATCATCTGAAGAACCACCATCGATGTCCGAAGGCTGAATTGTTGCTTGACCATTCGCGTCCAGTTGAACTGTAATATCTTGAGTTACCACCGTTGGAGGAACCGCGTTTGGAACAAAGAACTCATAAGCTCCTCGGTCAACTGTTGTATTTTCAAAACGATTGTTTCCGAGAATATCTTCAG
>CBFHXS010000026.1:7467-25785 GCA_965659845.1 Brumimicrobium sp. | reverse complement strand
AGGAAAAATAACGAACAGTTATTAATGTTAAAATAACATTGGTCAATTTCAAAAAAAACTGAGAGTTTTCAATTAAATGAGTATGATTACTATTTAATCTTTGCATTCATAAATAATAAAAATAAGACACTATTGTATTCCTAATATTACTTTTTCTAAATATTTATCGACTAAAAACATGAGTTAGTAAATCTACATTATACTTTGTGTGTTCTATTGTCGACGAATAAAGCGATTTTCTAGATGAAATTTTAAGCACTTTATTTTTTTTAGTCAACTATATGATTCTTGAAAAAAGTCCAATTTTGAATATGCCTGGTAAACGATTGCGCATCCAATTATATGCATTATCTTTGTCGAAGTAGTAGTAGGTTAGGTTGATTAGTGTGATAAGAGTTCGAAACACCCGTTTCGGGCTCTTATTTTTTTTAATAACAGATCTTATTTATTACTTTCGACAAAATGTATAGAGATTTGAAAGATGACTTTCTACCAATCGATCAGATCACAAAAGCAAATTTTACTCAGAACGCTTTAGATCTTTTTTATTTCCAGTACGAAAATGTTCAGGTGTATAAAGAGTATTGCAATTATCTAGACATTACGTCTCCTGAAAATTTGAACGAAATACCTTTTCTTCCCATACAGTTCTTTAAAACTCATAAAGTACTTCCTGAATCGTATGTGGGAGAAAAAAATTTCAAAAGTTCAGGAACTACAAAAAGAAATAGAAGTGTACATCATGTGGTAAGCCTAGCCATATATGAGGACTCATTTTTAAGAACATTTACCAAACAATTAGTTGATCCCAAGAAGGCAATTATCTTGGCTTTGTTGCCCAACTATTTGCAGCAAGGAGATTCATCTTTGGTTTATATGGTAGATAACTTAATCAAGCAATCTGATCATGAGTTGTCAGGTTTCTATCTAGATGATTTGAATAATATTCATAATCTTATTTTGGATGCTAAGCAGACTGATCGGAAAGTTGTGCTTTTTGGAGTTTCTTTTGCACTTTTGGATTTGGCTGAGAAAAACATTGACTTATCTGAACTCATTATCATAGAAACTGGAGGAATGAAAGGTCGCCGAAAAGAAATTATAAGATCTGAATTACATTCAATTTTGATGAAAGGACTGAATGTTAATTGTGTTTATTCTGAGTACGGAATGACAGAACTTCTTTCTCAGGCCTATACCGATGGCAGTGAATTTTTCCAGAGCCCACCTTGGATGAAAGTCATGATTCGTGATATAAATGATCCTTTAAGTTATAGGCCTGACGGTAAGACTGGAGGTGTTAATGTAATCGATTTAGCGAATAGATATAGCTGCTCATTTATTGCTACGGATGATTTAGGAGTTATTCATAATGAAAGGTTTAAAATTTTAGGTAGATTTGATCAAAGTGACATTAGAGGGTGTAATTTATTGGTGAATTGAGAAAGGGAACATTTTTTGTTATTAATATTGTATGTCAAACAGAAAATTAAAAAAAATGAAAGTACTATTTGGTTTGTCTTTACTGGTTATGTTAGGGAGTTGTGCAACAAAAGTGCCTTATACAGTTGAGATTAAGAAGGATTTTGGTTTAACCCCTGAGAAACTAAAAAAGGTGCAATTTTATACCTCAGAAACGATTATTTTAGAGCGTAGTGATGATCAAGAAATCATTTCCACTACTGGAGAGGATGGAGAGTTGGTTTCGTCTGAAAGATCTACTTCAGAAAGAATAGTTATACCTGCAAATCGTCCTTGTATTTTTGAAGAAATGGAAGAGGACGGTTCTATTCAAATACGATTTGAGATGGGTGCAGGTCGTTTTTTAACATTTACAGAACGAAAGAATATTTCGAATGGAAGATTCTATTTGGAAGCACAATGGAAAAATGGGAAAGGTGAGTTGGACTATGGAGGTACAGTCTATTACGCTGTTCGTAGCAGTGCTTCTGCTTATCTTATGGTTAAGCTTAAGAAATGGAAAAAGAATCAACGGAAGGATAGAGTAGTAAAAGGAATGAAGATATAAGGTGTACTTAATACTCGCTTAATACGAGTTTATTATATTTGAATTGGAAAGGGGGTTAGTGTAAGCTTTCCTCCTTTTTTTAATGCGTTAAGTGATAATTGAATGAAGAAGTTGATCAATAGAGAGTTGAGCTGGCTCGCTTTTAATGAGCGTGTTTTACAAGAGAGTCTTGATCGTGATGTTCCATTGATTGAGCGACTTAGATTTCTAGGTATTTATTCTAATAATCTTGATGAATTTTTTCGCGTAAGAGTTGCAAACTTGCATCGTATGTTGGACATAAAAAATCAACGTATTGATGGCTTTAAAGGCTCAACGAAAGACTTATTAAATTTAGTCCAGGATACAATCAAACAACAAAGGCGTTATTATGATTTATCTTATCAACGGTTGTTGAAAGAAATGGAGGGTCAGCAGATTTATCACTTTAATGAGGATAATATACCAGAAGAAATAAAGGAAGATCTCTATCGATATTACCATGGTGAAATTAAGCATGATATTGTTCCTATTATGCTCGAAAAGAAGCGTAAGTTTCCGCGTTTACGAGATAAGGAAATTTACTTGGCTGTCAAAATGAAATGTGGAGAAAAACAAAAGGTGAAATATGCCTTGATTCAAGTTCCTTCTCAACACAAAAGGTTCATAAGTTTTGAACGTGAAGATAAAGTCTTTGTCATTTTGCTTGATGATATTATTCGATTATTCATGAAGGAAGTGTTTGCAATATTCGAGGTTCAATCCATAAAAGCATACACCTTTAAATTTACACGTGACGCTGAATTGACTATTGATGATGATTACTCAATATCGATGTACGAGAAAATGGAGGATAGCATCGAACAAAGAAAAAAGGGAGAAGCACTTCGTTTTGTTTATGATCAAAACATGGATGAAGATCTTTTGACCTACCTTAAGAAGTCAATAGGCATTGAGGGAGAAGATCATGTGGCGCCAGGAGGACGATATCATAACTTCAAGGATCTTATGAAATTCCCTTCTTTTGGGAATGAATCTTTTGTATTTCGGGAACAGCCACCCGTCGATTCTGCCGATTTTCAAGGGACATCATCTGTTATAAAAAAGGTATTAAGTGAAGATATTCTTTTACATTATCCTTATCAGAAATTTGATCATTTGGTTGATTTGTTGAGAGAGGCTGCGATTGATCCCAAAGTAAAAGAGATTAAGATTAATATTTATCGTGTTGCGAAACGATCTCAAGTAATTAACGCTTTGATCAATGCCATAAAGAATGGTAAGCTTGTCACAGTTGTAGTAGAGCTTCAAGCTAGATTTGATGAGGAGAACAATATGTATTGGTCTAATATTATGCGTGAACATGGGGCCAAATTAATTTTTGGAGTCCCAGGGCTAAAAGTACATGCTAAACTTATTCAGATTACGCGAGTAAGCGGAAAGAAAGAACAGCTCATCACGCATGTTGGAACTGGTAATTTCCATGGCGATACAGCTAAAATATATACTGATTTTAGCTTGCTGACTGCTCGCCCAGACATTGCTGGAGAAGTTAAAAAGGTCTTCAACTTGTTAGAAAATAACATTGAAAGAGCAACCTATCGACATCTGTTTGTTTCACCATTCAACACCAGAAGGAAGTTTAGCGGATTAATCAATCAAGAGATCAAAAACGCGAAAAAGGGCTTACCGGCAAGTATCGATTTAAAGCTCAACAATCTTGTAGATAATTCTTTAATCAATAAGTTAATTGAAGCTGGTGCAGCTGGAGTAAAGATAAGAGTTATCGTACGAGGAATTTGTTGTTTAAATCCAGACCTAAAGAAGCTACAAGGTAACATTGAAGTTATCAGCATTGTTGGAAGGTATCTTGAACATGCTAGATTCTTTATTTTTAGTAACAATGAAGAGCCTAAATACTACATTTCTTCTGCAGACTGGATGACGCGAAATCTTGATAAAAGAATTGAAGTAACAGCCCCAATATACGCTAAGCATATTCAAGAGGAACTTAATTTTATCTTTGAAACACAATGGCGAGATAATGTAAAAGCTAGAATCGTGGATAGTGAGCAGCGGAATCGTTCAAGACAGATGATAGAAGGTCAACAAATTCATAATTCTCAACAAGAGATTTATGCGTATTACAGAGATAAAATAAAAGGATAAATAGATCAATCTTTGGAATAAACCATTAGCGTAAGCCCTAGTCATCTAGAATATTTTTAGTAACATTACATAAAGTGTTACATTTTGATTTACGCAGCAATAGATATAGGAACAAATGCAGCTCGACTATTAATAGGTGAGGTAACTGAAAATAATGGAGGGTTTTATGTGAAAAAAATATCTTATACACGAGTTCCTCTACGTTTGGGACTTGAGGTGTTTACTGATGGTATAATTTCAGATCATAAACGAGAACAATTTGTTAAGACGATGCAGGCTTTTCAATTGATTACAGATGTTTATGAGGTCAGTAAGGTGAGAGCGTGTGCAACATCTGCGATGCGAGAGGCAAAGAATGGAAAAGAGATACGGGATGAGGTATTTGAACAAACTGGTCTCAATATTGAGATTATTGATGGCGAGGAGGAAGCAAATATCATTTTTTCAACGTTTTTACTTCTAGCTTTTGATAAAGAGTCTCCTTTTATTGTAATTGACGTTGGCGGTGGTTCAACGGAAGTGAGTGTCTTTGAAGAAGGACAGCGGATTGCTGGAAAGTCTTTCAAGGTTGGGACGATTCGAATGATTAAAGGAAAAGTAGAATCTACCGTTTGGGATGAAATTGATGAGTGGATAAATCAAACACTTAATATTAATATTCCTCATAAAGTTTTTGCAACGGGAGGGAATATTAATAAAACCCATAAAGTTCTAGGTAAATCATACTTAGAGCCTATTCAATATGAAGAACTTGACACCTTGTATAAGGATCTTGCATCTAAAACTATTGATGAACGCATGTCAGACTACCAACTCAAACCAGATAGGGCTGATGTAATAGTTCCCGCTTGTGAGATTTATGAGTACATTATGAGGAAATTAGACTGCAAAGAAATTTTCGTCCCTAAAATTGGATTAAGTGATGGAATGATCTACGAAATGCATAAAAAGCATTCGCTTGTTTAACGAGCAATAAACTTTTTGCTGAGGTACTTTCGAGTTGGCTTTTCAAAGAATAGATACGCTAATGAACTCCAGACTATGAGTATGGCTACATATGTCAAGAATACACTAGGAGAGAACTCAGTTTCCTCAAGAGTATATTTGAAAGCAAGGAAAACCGGGAATTGCCACATGTACAGACCATAACTAATTTCTCCAAGAAACTTAAAAGGTTTCCAGCCGAACAGATAGTAAAAGAATCGTTTATCCAATGCAAGTCCGATACAAATCATTGCAAATATTGGTATGAGTCCGCCATTGTGAGTGAAATGCCTGTAGAAGTTGTTGCTATTCATGATAATTATGAACCCGCTTATTCCAATAATAGTTATTAGAGTATAAATCCAATTTGAAATTTGGACATTTTTGAGCCAATGAATCCATTTACCACATAGAAAACCTGATACGAATGTTGAAAAGTGAAACAGGGGGAAATAAAGGATAAATTGTTCTAAAAAATATCGATCACTGTCGTAGAATTTTGTAACCGCTACATAGTGCTCGATGCCACCAGCGATGATTATTATACTTGCAATGGCAAGGAAATATTTCAGAGGTATTTTATAATAAACCCATAGTATAATTGGAAAACAAATGTAAAAGAAGAACTCTACGGAAAGGGACCATGATGGAAAGTTCACTTGAAGACAGTACCCGGGGAACCACGATTGAAGGCCAATCATGTTGGTCAGTGTATGGAAGATTGTTGGTGCGTTACCTTCGACTACGTAAACCGTAATTAGAACAATTAAAAAGGTAACAAGATATGTAGGGTACAATCGAAATAATCGTTTTAACAGGAACGACTTTGGTTTAGTACCATTTCTATAGTTATAGGCAAGTACAAACCCAGATAAAAAGAAAAAGAAGCTTACAGCAACTGCACCATAGTGAAACATTTCGCTAAAGACAGAGTTTTTGAAAAATGGCAAATGTAAACCAAAGTGAACGATGACTACCAACATAGCAAGAATAAAGCGCGGAAAAGTAAGCGCTTCTAAATAAGTCGGTGTCTGTTCTTTCATTTTAATTATTCAACAATGATCAGGTAATTGTTCTTTTTACCTTTTCCAAGTAAAACGAATTCATCATTGATCAATTGTTCTTCAGTAATAATAAAATCCTCTTTTACTTTAGACTTATTTACACTGATCGCATTCCCCTTCAGCTCTCGTCTAGCTTGGCCATTTGATTCGAGGAAACCAGTTGTAGCAGAAAGTGCATTGATAATACCTAGTCCTTCTTTTATTTCACTCCGTGAAACTTTGGCTTGAGGTACACCGTCAAAAATTTGAAGGAGGTTTTTAGAACTCAATGATTTCAGATCTTCCTCTGTTGACTTTCCAAATAGGATCTTTGATGCCTTAAGAGCTATATCAAGGTCTTCCTTAGAATGAACCATCACAGTAACTTCTTCAGCAAGTGTTTTTTGAAGAAGCCTTTGGTGAGGGGCCTCTGAATGTTCTTTCACTAAACGCTCAACTTCTTCTTTACTCAACATGGTAAAGATCTTTATATACTTTTCTGCATCTTCATCTGAAGAATTTAACCAGTACTGGTAGAACTCGTATGCTGAAGTCTTTTCTGGATCTAACCAGATATTTCCACCTTCAGTTTTACCGAATTTTGTTCCGTCTGCCTTGGTGATTAATGGACATGTTATTGCGAATGCTTTACCGCTTTCTTTTCTGCGTATTAGCTCTGTTCCCGTCGTAATGTTACCCCACTGGTCAGAACCTCCCATTTGAATCGTACAATTTTCATTATTGAACAAATGCAGGAAGTCATATCCCTGAACAAGCTGGTATGAGAACTCTGTAAAAGACATTCCTTCGCTTCCTTCTCCCGAGATTCTTTTCTTAACAGAATCTTTTGCCATCATATAATTTACCGTGATGTGCTTACCTACGTCTCTTATGAACTCTAAAAAGGAAAACTCCTTCATCCAATCATAGTTATTCACTAATACCGCAGCATTTGGCTTTTCATCTTTAAAGTTCAAGAACTTTGCCAGTTGTTTTTTGATTTCTGACTCATTGTGTCGCAAGGACTCCTCATTCAGTAAATTCCGCTCTTGAGATTTACCAGAAGGATCTCCGATCATTCCTGTTGCACCGCCGAGCAGGGCAATTGGTTTATGACCTGCCTCTTGAAAATGACGAAGCATCATTACACTTACCAAGTGACCAATGTGTAACGAGTCTGCAGTGGGATCTATACCAACATAAGCCGCTTGCATTTCAGAGGCTAAATGGTCATCTACACCCGGCATCATATCATGGATCATTCCTCTCCATTGCAGTTCTTCTATGAAATTCTTCGCCATTTCTTAATTTTTTTTCAAAAATAGTATTGATTAACTAATTGTACCAATGCTGAACACTATTTTTCAAGCAGTGGACAAAAAATAAAAAGTCCGAGATTAACTCCCGGACTTTTTTCCAAAAATAGAGATTAAACATCTACAGTCGTTCTATAACTCCCGCAGCTCCTTGTCCTGTTCCCACACACATGGTAACAACTCCGTATTTTTCATTTCGTTTTTTCAATTCATTCATGATTTGAACGGTCAATTTTGCCCCTGTACATCCTAATGGGTGCCCAAGAGAAATAGCACCACCGTTCACATTCACGATATCAGGGTTTAACCCTGTTTCACGAATTACAGCTAGAGACTGAGAAGCAAAAGCCTCATTCAATTCTACTAGGTCGATATCATTCT
The DNA here is from genome assembly GCA_965659845.1 of Brumimicrobium sp. Taxonomy (GTDB): domain Bacteria; phylum Bacteroidota; class Bacteroidia; order Flavobacteriales_D; family Crocinitomicaceae; genus Brumimicrobium. Next base: position 17,884 of record CBFHXS010000026.1, on the reverse strand, counting down.
GTGTTATTCCAGCCATTTTTAATGCACCTGGTATTGCATCAACAGGACCAATTCCCATTATACGTGGCTCAACACCTACTACGTTGTATGAAGCAAGTTGTGCAATAGGCTCAAGGTTAAGTTCTTTAACCATTTCCTCAGACATGACAAGCGTAAATGCAGCACCATCACTTGTTTGAGACGCATTACCGGCAGTAACAGATCCTTTTGCGTCAAATACTGGTCTTAGTCGACCTAGCGCTTCTAATGTGGATCCCTTTCGAGGCCCTTCATCTGTATCAACAGTATACTTCTTTGTTTGACGTTTTTCGTTTTGATCAAGGTAAACATGTTCTACTTCGATTGGAACGATATCGTCTTTGAATCGACCTGACTCAATTGCTTTGATTGCTTTTTCGTGTGATTTTAATGCAAATTCATCTTGATCTTCTCGAGATACTTTGAATTGTTGAGCTACTGCCTCAGCAGTTAAACCCATTCCCCAATACCATGTTGGATTGTCTTTTCCAACTTTTGGATTTGGAACAATTCTCCAACCTCCCATAGCCATTACTGACATTGATTCAACTCCACCGGCAAGAATACAGTTGGCCATACCAGCGTTGATCTTAGCACTAGCAATTGCAATTGTTTCTAATCCAGATGAACAATATCTGTTTACTGTCATCCCTGGTACTTTGTCGGTATCTAGTCCCATTAGTGAGATCATTCTTCCGACGTTCAATCCTTGTTCTGCCTCAGGAGTTGCATTTCCAACAATTACATCATCGATTCTCGAAGGATCTAATTGAGGGATTTCCTTCATTATGTGTTTAACTACGTTTGCCGCTAGATCATCAGGACGGTAGAATCTAAATCCTCCTTTTCCTGCTTTACCAACTGCAGTTCTGTAACCTGTAACTATATATGCTCTGTTTTTCATTGTTCAATTTTTTTATTGAGATAAATACTTACCTGAATTAATTTCTTAATACTTTACCTTTTTTTACCATGCTTTCAAGACGCTCTAATGTCTTTCTTTGTCCACAAAGTTCTAAGAACGCTTTACGTTCTAAATCAAGTAAGTATTGTTCCGAAACTTCTACTCGTTCAGAAATATCTCCTCCGCACAGAACGAACCCTAGTTTTTCAGAGATCAATTGATCGTGTTCAGAGATGTAATGACCAGACTTCATTGAGTGTGCTCCAACATAAACGATACCTAGTCCTTCTTGTCCCATTATGCGGATATTTTTCTCTCTTGGAGGAGAGGTATACCCTTTATTTGCAATTTCTAGACATGCCGCTTTAGCTCTTGTGAGTTGATATTCTCTACTCACAATCACTTCATCTTGTCCCTCTCTTAAATAACCAAGGTCAAATGCTTCATGAGCAGAAGTCGCAACTTGAGCTTGACCAATGGTAAGAAACTTTTCTCTTAATCGGTTAATACGAATATCTCCGTCTGCTAGTTCATCTGAGAATCTTTTAGCGAATTCTTTAGTACCTCCTCCACCAGGAATCAGTCCTACTCCAAATTCAACCAAACCTATGTATGATTCAGCGTGAGCAACAACTTTATCGGCATGCATTGATAATTCACAACCACCACCGAGTGTCAAGTTGTGAGGTGCAACAACGACAGGAATGTTTGAATATCGAATACGCATCATCGTATCTTGAAACGTTTTTACCGCAAAGTTCAATTCATCGTAATCTTGTTCAGCCGCCATCATAAAGATCATCCCAACATTTGCTCCTGCACTGAAGTTTTGACCTTCATTTGAAACAACAAGCCCCTTGTGTTCTTTCTCAGCTAGATCTATGGCCTTATTGATTCCTTCAATTACTCCACTTCCAATAGTATTCATTTTCGTATGGAACTCTAAGTTCAATATTCCATCACCAAGATCTACAACAGTAGCGTCAGCATTTTTCCATACTGTGTTTTCGTCACGCAATGTGTCGAGCATTACTAGCTCTTCTGTTCCAGGAATAACTTTATATGATTGACTGTCAATATCGAAATATTGTTTGTTACCAGCTTCTTTTTTATAGAATGATGTTGCTCCTGACTCTTTCATCTTTGCAACCCAATCAGCCGCTTTTTTACCTTGCTTCTCTATGAGCTCTAGACCTTTATCAAAACCAATTATATCCCAAGTTTCAAAAGGACCTAGCTCCCAACCAAAACCTGCTTTGATTGCATCATCGATCTTGTAGAGTTCACCTGAAATCTCAGGAATTCGATTTGTTACATATGCGAATAAGCCACCAAACATTTGTCGATAGAATTCTCCTGCCTTATCCATGCCATTGACAAGCATCTTTGTACGTTGCTTCAAATCATCAATTGGCTTCGCCATGTCCAGAGTAGCATACTTGACACGAGCTTTTTCTCTGTATTCAAGAGTTTCAAGGTCTAATGATAAGATCTGACGTTTTCCATCCGCATCTTTAGATTTCTTGTAAAAACCTTGTCCAGTTTTCGATCCTAACCAGTTGTTATCAACCATTTTGGCGATATAATCAGGAAGTTGGAATAGTGCTTTCTCTTCGTCGTTTGGACAATTATCTTTTAATCCATTCGCAACATGCACTAATGTGTCTAGACCGACAACATCACATGTTCTAAACGTAGCAGATTTTGGACGACCTAATATTGGACCGGTCAATTTATCTACTTCCTCGATATTCATATCGAGATCTTTTACGGCATGGAACAAAGACATTATAGAATATACACCTACTCGGTTTGCTATAAATGCTGGGGTGTCTTTACAAAGAACAGTCTTTTTGCCTAAGAATCTACGACCATAATCCATGAAGAAATCAATTACTTCAGACTTAGTTTCCTTTGTTGGTATAATCTCCAGTAATTGAAGGTATCTAGGTGGATTAAAGAAGTGAGTTCCACAGAAATGATGTTTAAAATCATCAGATCTACCTTCTAGCATCATATTGATCGGGATACCAGAAGTATTTGTAGTAATTAAAGTTCCTTCTTTTCTATACTTTTCTACATTTTCAAATACCTGCTGCTTTATATCTAAGCGTTCAACAACTACTTCAATGATCCAATCACTATCAGATATTTTTGACATATCGTCATCCATATTTCCTGTAGTTATTCTAGAAGCGAAAGACTTCTTATAAATTGGTGAAGGCTTCATCTTAAGAGCAGCTTGAAGAGCATCATTCACAATTCTATTGCGAAATACTTTGTCTTCCTTAGATATACTTTTTGCCTTTTCTTTATCATTTAATTCATTTGGTACAATGTCCAACAATAAGACCTCAACACCTATGTTTGCAAAATGACATGCGATCTGAGAACCCATGACCCCAGAACCTAGAACGGTTACTTTTTTGATCGTTTTTTCCATTCAGTATGTATTTTTATTATCGTTAATTAAAGAAATTAATAGTTTTTAATTCATCCTCTACGTGTTCATCCACTAAGTTCATAACCTCAAAGAACACATCAAGTTTTTCTTTTGGAACAGCCTTTAGTAATTTCTCGTTGAATTCAACTACAACTTGTTTGACTTGCTTTCGTAGATTGATTCCCTCTTCAGTTAGAAAAATCAAAACTTTACGTTTGTCATCTTTGTCTACTTTTCTATAGATATAACCTCGAGTTTCCATTGTTTTCAATGTTCGAGATAAGCTAGTTGGCTCCATTCCCATGCGCGGACCCAATTGAGTACTCGGTGTGCCTTCTTTGTCCACAATTAGTAATATAAATCCAATGGACATTGTTAATCCATGCGATTTTGCCTTTTGATTGTACATGCGAGAGATCTTATGCCATGCATGACGCAAGTTAAAATCTATGTACTCGTCTCCTTTTGAATTTGTCATGACTGATAAAAATAACAAAATTATTAAGCGCGCACAATAAATTTTAATAAAAATACCTTCTATTTATTATTAATCAATGGAATAGAAGTGGTCTGATTATTAGCTTGGGGTAGGTGCTTTAGGTTAAAGCTCTATAACGCTTTCGAGCTTTAGTCGAGAATAAGCTTCCCGGATACTCTTTCATTATTTGAAAGTAGAATGATTTTGCCTTTTCTATATCGAACAATTGATCTTCGTAAATCGTTCCTAATTTATATAGAGCATCGTCCGCTAGAATATCATCTGCATGTTCTTTAACAATAAGCTCTAATTTGTCAATTGCACTTTCCCATTTAGCTTGGAAGATAAATGCGTCTGCCTTTCGCATGAGAATATCATCTTTCAAATTGTGATCTGGAAAAATATCAATGATAGTATCATAGAATTGAAAAGCACTATCATATTTGTGTTGTTCTAGTAGGAGGTCGGCTTGAGCGAATTGTTCCATAGCCGTAAAGTTGGAATCTAAACCAAGGTTATCAGTCAACAGGATTGAGAGATTCATTGCGTCGTTAGCGATGAGTTTACTCGTGGAACCTTTGAGTACATCAAGTTGAGCTTGGGCATATGTGAAATTTCCATCATAATAGAATATTCGAGCATTTTTGAATTTTGCTTCTTCCCCAATCTTTTCATATTTCAAGTTTTCTTCAACTTGCATATATAATAAAGAGGCCTCCCAAATATCACCCTCTAGCACTAAAATATCTGCCAAGAGAATTTTGACTTCTGCTCGACCAACATCCGTATATCTTGGGTATTCCAAAGCTTCATTGAGTATGGATTTTGCCGCTTCTTTTTTTTCTGCGTAAAATGCTTGGATATAGGCAAGCTCTTTAATGATTGGAATAGCTTTACCGTTTTTCGGAAGTCTACTAAGGGTCGTTTGATATTCCCTAATCGTTTCATTGAGTTCTTCAGAACTGTAATCGTTGTTATTTGTAATTTCTAGATAACGGGTGTTTAATAGGAGTTGCTCAGCAGCGAAGTAATAAGGTGATTCTTCACCAATTTCAACAACATATTTAAATGCTTTTCTAGCTGTGCGATAGTCTTTGTTTTGACTTGCTACTCTCCCCATTTCATAAACGTGTCTGCCGTCTTTTGAGGTTCTATTGTCCAGAGCTTTCGACTGAATGAGGGCCGCAGAGAAATTTTTACGTTGAATCAAAGACCAGATTAAGAGTTCTGCGTATGCCGTTTCATTAGGATTTTGTTGTATTGTCCGAATGAGATTATGCTTAAGCATTTCGAAACTTTCACTTTCTGCACTCTCGAAATCTATCATTCTGGGCATTAGCCTCTTTAGCGTAGTAATCATATTTGGGTTGTAGTCTAACAACCCTAGGTATTCAGTTATCATTTTTTCTGTTTCACCTAATTCTCCATAAACTTGAGCAAATTGAATATTTAACGGGTAATTACTCTTTAGCTGATCTCTTCCGTTTTTGAGAATTCGCAAGGCTATGTTATTTTTACCTCTCTTAGAAAAAGCTTTCTGTGTATTTATTATTTCACGTGGGCGAGCAGGCACATTTTGAATAATGTTTTCAAATGTTCTTTCTGCTTTTTTATCATTGCCTTGTAGTTCATATTCTTCACCGAGCATTACTTTATAAATGTAATTTTCAGGATAGATTTTTATTTGATTTTCTATTAAGTTCAGCGATTCTTTTTCTTGACCTTGATCTCTTAGGCAAGTGAGATATCTTTCGAAAAAGAACTTGGAAGGATTTTTCTCATAAACTTTTTCCAGGTAGGGAAGTGCTTTAACGCAATCACCTTCATTTACATAATAATTAGCGAGCTGCTCATCCGTATTTTGTGCAAACGAATTGATTGCAACGAATAAGCAGAAAAAAGTAAATATAATATTAATTCTTTTTTGCATTCAATAAGCTATCTGCAAAGTTAGTAACGATAGGATGCAGTGAATCGTATCTATTGTAGAATTTATTTCTCGTTTCTAGATAGTAGTTCAAAACATCTTTAATATCAGCAATCTTCTTCTTTTCAAAGTTTATGTATTCTTCATATCTTTCTCTCTCTCCAACGCCATTCTCGATATCGTGTTTTAAGTCTTTAACTTTTTGTCTTACCTCTGGAATAGATTGTTTCACTTTTGCAAGATTACCTGAGTTGGACATTACAGCCTTTTTAATTTCTTTATAGTTATTCATCATTTTTGCAACAGAATAATTGATCGTATCGGGAAGGTAATTGTTCTTAACTTTTTGGATTGTCTCTTCAACATTCATGCTGAGTCTACCAGGTCTTTGCTGAGTTGTATCATTTGCAACGCTAGAAAGGCTATCTAAATCCTGTTCCATAGTATTAATTTCGTGCAGGTGTTTTGTTTTTTGCTCGTTTTTGCAAGAGAACAAAAAGGAAATTATGAAAAATGCAACAAGTACTCTCATCTTATATTTTTTGCTCTAATTTAGTTACAAACAGATTATTTTCTAAACCTTTTTCGTGAAAAATGAAATACCAAAAAAAAGCTGTCTTTGAGGGACAGCTTTTAATTAATTATCTCAATGTATTAAAGTTTACGAGCAACTTCAGTTTCTTCGTATGCTTCAATAACATCTCCTTCTTTTATATCGTTGAATCGCTCTACATTTAGACCACACTCGTAGTTGTTCTTAACTTCTTTTACGTCATCTTTGAAACGTTTAAGTGATCCGAGTTCACCTTCATGGATTACAATTCCATCTCGTATAACACGTATTTTCGAGTTACGCTTGATGTATCCAGACGTTACATAACACCCTGCAATTGTACCTACTTTAGAAATTTTAAATGCCTCTCTAACTTCAGCAGTACCAACAATCTCTTCTTTAATATCTGGTGAAAGCATTCCTTCCATAGCAGATTTCAGTTCGTCGATTGCTTTGTAGATTACAGAATATAATCTAATATCAATTTGTTCTTCTTCAGCCAGTTTTCTAGCAGAAACAGTTGGCCTAACTTGGAATCCGATAATGATTGCATCAGAAGCGGAAGCTAAGTTGACATCTGCCTCTGTAATAGCACCAACAGCCTTATGAACAATGTTAACTTGTATTTCTTCAGTTGATAGTTTCAATAAAGAGTCAGATAGTGCTTCAATAGAACCATCAACATCACCTTTTACGATAACATTAAGTTCTTTAAAGTCTCCTATAGCAAGACGTCTTCCAATTTCATCAAGAGTAATATGTTTCTGCGTACGTAAACCTTGTTCTCTGTAGAGCTGTTCTCTTCGAGTTGCGATGTTTCTCGCTTCCCTTTCATCATCCATTATATAGAACTTATCACCTGCACTTGGCGCGCCGTTGATTCCTAGAATAGAAACGGGTGATGCAGGTCCAACGTCTTCTTTATCTTGACCTTTCTCGTTGTGCATTGCACGAACACGTCCAGAATAACGTCCAGCAAGAATTATATCTCCTACATTCAGTGTACCTTCCTCAACTAGCATGTTGGTAATGTAACCTTTTCCTTTATCTAAAGATGATTCAAGGACAGTACCATTCGCATTCTTGTTGGGGTTAGCTTTTAATTCTAACATATCGGCTTCAAGAATTACTTTCTCAAGTAGCTGATCAATATTCTCTCCTTTCTTTGCTGAAATTTCTTGAGCTTGGTATTTACCACCCCAATCTTCAACTAGGATATTCATTGCTGAAAGCTGCTCCTTAATTTTATCTGGGTTTGCTCCAGGCTTATCAATCTTATTTATTGCAAAGACCATCGGCACACCTGCAGCTTGAGCATGAGAAATCGCCTCTTTTGTTTGCGGCATCACATCATCATCTGCCGCAACTATAATTATAGCAACATCCGTTACTTGAGCACCACGAGCACGCATTGCGGTAAAGGCTTCGTGACCAGGTGTATCTAAAAATGTTAGACGCTTACCATCTGGTCGCTCAACAGAATAGGCACCAATGTGCTGAGTGATTCCTCCTGCTTCACCATCTGCTACAGTAGCATTTCGGATGTAATCAAGTAAAGATGTTTTACCATGATCGACGTGTCCCATCACTGTAATGATCGGAGGACGATCCTGAAGATCCTCAGGTTTATCTTCTTCTACTTGAATTGAATCCTGAACATCGGCAGAGACAAATTCTGCTTCATATCCAAACTCCTCAGCAACTATCTGAATCGTTTCCGCATCAAGGCGTTGATTGATAGAGGCAAATATACCCAGAGACATACAAGCAGAAATGACTTCAGTAGACTGAACATTCATCATTGATGCGAGCTCAGATACTGAAACGAATTCAGTCAATTTTAGTATTGACTGCTCGCGTTCTTCTTGTTGAAGTTCTTTCTCGCGCTTTTCAGCTACACTATCTCGTTTTGCTCGTCTATTTTTTGCTCCTTTAGATTTACCACCTCCAGAGAGACGTGCTAAAGTTTCTTTGATTTCCTTCTCAATGTCTTTTTCAGTGATCTCTTTCTTTGGTTCAGGTTTTCTTTTCCCACCTTTACCTTTGTTTGGAGCACCTCCTTTATTACTTTGCTTATTTACATCAACTTTTTTGATGCGCTTACGTTTGCGTTTTTCGCTACCTCTAGTTTTCTTTTCTGGCTTTTCTGGCAAGTCAATCTTACCAACTACAGTTGGGCCAGAAAGTTTCTGACGCTCAGCGCTAATTTTCTCTCTTTCAGGTTTTTTACTCTCTTCCTTCTGATTCTCCTCTTTCTTTTTAGGTTCTTCAGTAGATTTCGGCTCTTCTTTCTTGGCCGCAGGTTTTTCAACTTTCGGCTCTTCTTTTTTACCTGCTTTTTTCTTGTCCGGACGAGTTTTCATGTTCATATTGTCAAGGTCTATTTTACCTACGACAGATACCTTCATGTTAGCGTCTTTATCTGATTCAGCCTTTTCAGGTTGTTCTTCAGGTTGTTCTTCAGTTTTTTCTGGAGTCTTCTCCTCAGCAGTTTCTTCAGCTATTTCCTCGGCTTTCGGCTCTTCAGTTTTAGTCGCTACTTCTTCAGTTTTGCTTTCGGCCGGCTTTTCTGATTCAGTATTTTCCTCTTCTTTAGATTCTTCTTCCGGAGCTACATCTTTGGTTTTCAAAGAAACCGTTTCTCTACGCTCTCTTTTGATTTCCTTATTTGATGCTTGTTCCTTCAAAGTTTGATCGTCCGCAAATTCTTCGCTAAGTATATCGTAATGTTCGGGCTCTAATTTTGTATTGGGACTTGAATCGATATCAACTCCCTGAGAGCCTAAGAATTCTACTAACGTCGATATACCTACGTTTAATTCTCTAGCTACTTTGCTTAATCTTTTTACTTTACCGGCCATATAACTGTGTCCTCTGTATTAATCTTAATTTTATAATTTAAGTCGTCTAAGTTAAGGTTTGTAATTGTCTATTCAAACTCTGACTGTAAAATCTTAAATACCTCCTTAATTGTCTCTTCTTCGAGATCAGTACGTTTAATCAAATCTTTCACATCGATTTCTAGAACTGATTTTGCTGTGTCACAACCAACTGATTTCAATTCGTCAAGAATCCAGCTATCAATTTCATCTGCAAATTCTTCAAGGTCCACATCCTCAACATCAATTGCTCCTTCTCTGTAAACATCAATCTCAAACCCAGTCAAGCGACCTGCAAGTTTGATATTAAAACCTCCTTTTCCGATTGCAAGTGAAACTTGATCTGCCTTGAGGTAAACATTAGCACGATCTTCTTCTTCGATCAGTTCTACCGAGCTTATTTTTGCTGGTGAGAGTGCACGTTGAATGTATAGTTGCATGTTATTCGTGTAATTAATAACATCAATGTTCTCGTTTCTCAACTCACGAACTATTCCGTGAATACGCGAACCTTTCATTCCTACACAAGCTCCAACTGGGTCGATTCTATCATCGTAAGATTCAACAGCTACTTTTGCTCTTTCACCTGGAACTCGAACAATCTTTTTGATTGTGATTAAACCATCAAAAACTTCAGGTACTTCAAGTTCAAATAATCGCTCAAGAAACTCTGGAGCTGTTCTAGATAATATAATAACAGGAGTACTGTTACGCATGTCAACCTTAGCAACAACTGCACGAATTGTTTCTCCTTTTTTGAAGTAATCTGAAGGTATTTGTTCAGATTTTGGGAGGATTAATTCATTTCCTTCATCATCAAGGATAAGAATTTCCTTTTTCCATACTTGGTAAACCTCACCATTGATAATATCACCAATACGGTCTTTGTATAATTTATATAATTGATCTTTTTCAAGATCAAGAATACGAGAAATTAGGTTTTGACGAAGTGAGAGAATATTTCTTCTTCCGAAATCTTCAAATTTAATCTCCTCTGATACTTCTTCACCAACTTCAAAGTCAGGCTCTATTTTGATCGCTTCAGAATAAGCAATCTCTATATTTTCGTCCTCAACCTCTCCATCCGGGACAATTTCTTTGTTAACCCAAATTTCGAAATCTCCTTTGTCAATGTTAATGATCACATCACAATGCTCATCTGTACCATATTTTTTCTTTAGAATAGAACGGAATACATCTTCTAAAACACGCATC
>CBFHXS010000026.1:0-7452 GCA_965659845.1 Brumimicrobium sp. | reverse complement strand
AATTTTAAATTCTTTAAATTCCGTAAACGACTCTATTAGATTAAGGCTATTCATTATTTCCTCTTTTTAAATGATATAACAATTTTTGTTTCTTTTATTTCATCAAAAGTTAATGCATGTTCTTTGACCACAGTAACCTTCTTCTTTTTTCCTTCAACTCTTTCTTTAGAAGTAGTTTCAACAACAATTCCATCTTCATTGGCAGACTTCAATATACCTTGAATCTTTCCGTTGTTATTAAGCTTAATCTTCACCTCTTCGCCAACATTTTTTAAGTATTGTTGAGTAACACGTAAAGGTTTGTCAAGACCTGCTGAAGACACTTGTAGCTCAAAATCTTGCGTTTCTCGATCCAAATTGTGCTCTACATTTCTTGATACTGACACGCAATCTTCAATCGCCACATTTCCTTTTGTCGCATCAAGTTCTATCTGAATCACATTCCCCGAGGAAACGTTGATTTCTACTAGATACAACCCTTTATCGAGTTCGTCTATCCTTTCTTGAGCTAGCTCTTTTACTTTCTTCTTACTAATCATAATTTACAAAAAGAGGGGACTCAGCGTCCCCTCATTCAATAGATTTAACTCGTAAATCTCTGCAAATATACTTATATTATTTTGAAATTCAATAGCTATGTAATTCTTTATTTTTGTTCAAAAACAATTTTTATAACAGTTTGCTCAATAAATACTTAATCTTTTACAACATTGAATCCAACGCTTACACCAACCATCCCTGATTTTTTCATGCTCGAGTAAAACACGTTCACGGGGATGTTTAATCCACCAGCTTTGAATGTTCTTCCTACCGCCATAACCCAGCGCGTGTTTATCCCTATAATAGACCCTCTTTGATCGGCATTCTTTGTGATTTCATAAGCAGGAGCGGGTTCTTGACCTGTAGTAGGATTATATTGTCCGTAAGGAGAGCTTCTAAAGTCTTCTGCAGACCAATATTGACCGGCCTCTCCATATAGACCTTCTGAGTCAAAGAATCCTCTGCTCATTCTTTTTATTCCAAGTCCTGGTCCAAAAGCAATCTCCCATCCTTTTTTACCAAATCGCAGACCGTTCATTATTGTTAGTGATGGAATAGCAATTCCTTGCTCTAGTCCAGAGACAGTTAGCAGAACTTCGCCTAGGGCTGAGAAGTTCTCTGTCCCTATATATTGCTTTTCAAGTTGGTACCCTATCATACTTACACCAGGAAATATATCCAAACCTCCTTGTGACTCCGGTCGAACAGCAAAGTCTTTCAAATCTCCAGTTAAAAATGAGTAACCAACGCGAGGACCCGAATTGTTTATTCTTCCAATATCCTTTTTAATTATAGGTTGATCGTCGTGAGTGATACGAGCAACAACTTCTGGATGCATTTCTATATTGTGCATCTGACGGATCAACACTTGAAGCATTCTTTGGATCTCGTTCGTGTCATCAATGAATTCCTTTACGTCATTTCTTATGATTTCACCTGAGTTTATTTCAATAATTTTAATACTAATCACTGTTTTACCGCCGAATCCCAAAATACTAGTGGATACGATATAATCAACGTCAACAGCTTTCCCTAAATCTATTAAACAGTTTTTACCATAACAATCTTTAGTAAATCGTTCATCAGAATCAATTCCCTCCTGAATATCAAATTCATCATAGACTTTGTAAATATCTAGCTTAATTAATTCGATTTGGATTAGTTTGGCTATTATCTCCCGAGATACTTCTATATTATCGATGTTCGGGAGAGCAACCGCGATAGTTGATTTAGTTTCTTTTTTTTGACTAAAAGAAGAAAATAGAATTGTGATACTAAGCAATACTAGAATACATTTTTTCATGACTATTGTTTTAAATTGTTTAGTCAAATGTACTTCGGACTTAAAGTTTGAAGAAACTGAATATTACAACTAGAAAACATAGATTTGCGAAAATCACAAATAAAAAAATGAATAGTCAGTGCCATCAAAAATGGTGCAGATCTATAGCATAAGATCAGCTTCAATAAGATTTTTGTAGTGAGCGATTGTTTTATCCAGTTTATAGAAAAATGAATTTCTTTCCTTTTCGTTTACTTTACTAATTGGGCTTGAATTAGCCAATTGTTTGTTAAGAATAGACTTACTTTCTTGTACATAAGTTGGATCGGTAGTGTGCAAGAAGTTAAGGTGATTATGAACTAGGTAAATACCATCTTGCTCTTTTGATGAATAGTAAAAAGTAGTATCCGCGTTGATGGTTTCATTTATGTAAACTTCGTAATTGTTACCATCTGCTGGCGGCTGTTGTCTATAAATGAACTTCTTTCCTATTTTTGTTTGCTCTTTTATATGGTCAACCATCATTTTGATCTCATCCATTAATTGAAGTGGGTATTCAGGGTCTTTAAAAAAGTGAGCACTAGCATAATAGTGTATTTGTCGAATGAATCCCTTCAGAAACTCTGAGTCGTAACATTCAATGGTTGGAATGCGAACATAGCGTTGTAGAATTTCATATCCAACACTGTATGCATGTTCGGTAAGCTTTTCTTCTTGAAATAGTTGATCTTGATATTCCTTTATTTGTAGATGAGTTTTAGCCCAATAGTAGAGCCTGAAACGTGTTAAATGCGGGAAGTTTAGAAGTTGAAAAAGAGCGATATTATTTGCAGTCAAAGTAATTGAAGGGTTGGTAGTTTGTCCCAGATTTTTTAATGAAAGCAGTAAGTTGTCTAGATACGAGTCGAAACTAAAATCGTAGTTGTATAGAGGGCTGTAATCAAAAAGTACTTGATTCTCATTTACTTTTAGGAGTTTGTCAAAAGAAATGTTGAAATAATTACAAAGCTTATTGACTTCATAAACAGTTAAAGGTGTCTCGTTTCTATTTCTTCGATAAGCTGCATCAATGCTGATGCTCAATACTTCAGAAAGAACGTTTCCTATGTTATCATTCTTACTGATTTTCTGTTTAATGATATCTAAGAGTCTTGTTTGAATATCAGGCTTCATCGCATTTTTTTTGAGAATACTCTTCGAAATATACTCAAAAAGCCTTACAGTTCCCCCATAAGGTTTAGCGTTTCCTTAGAAGCCATTTGTTCTGCTGCTTTTTTAGATGAGCCAGTCCCGCGACCGTATTTATTATTATTGATCGATACTTCAACTTCATACGTCCATTGTCCGTCAGTCAAATCTTCCTTTAGTGTTTTAAAGTCTATCTCCAATTGATTTTTTTGAGCCCAAATGAATAGTTTACTTTTAAAATCAATTTCTTTTTCAAGCAGCATAGAGAGGTCAACGTGCCACCTCAATACATAGTGATCAATACATTTTTTTACCGCTTGATAACCGCCATCAAGATAAATTGCTCCAATTATAGCTTCAAAAGCATTTCCCTCGAGAGTCGAAAGCCGAATACTTCGCCCTTTTTGGTAAATTATATGATCTGCTATGTTCATAGATTCGCCGATTGCCGCTAGCGATTTTCTACTCACAATCTTCGCCTTAATCTTAGTGAGGTAACCTTCATCTTCATCAGGAAATTTATGAAATAGGAAATCTGCAATTACAGCATCTAGTATTGTGTCTCCGAGAAATTCTAATCGTTCGTTTGAGTCGAGTTTCTTCGAAGTGTTTGAAATAGACTTATGGGTAAGTGCTATTTTGAATAGTAGCAAGTTATCAGGTCGATAACCGAATTCTTTAATTAAAAAACGAATTAAGGTAAGTTCCTTTTCACTCTTATTTTTAGAACGAATTGAAAAGAAACGCTTCAAAACGACTATTTGAATTTTTTGAAGATAGCCGACGTGTTATGACCTCCAAATCCAAAGGTATTAGAAAGAGCTACGTTGACTTCTCTTTCTTGTGCCTCATTGAATGTAAAATTCAATTTGTTGTCGATATCTGGATCATCTGTGAAATGATTGATTGTTGGAGGAACAACATTGTTTTTTACTGCTAAGATACATGCAATAGCCTCAATAGCTCCCGCAGCTCCTAATAAGTGTCCAGTCATAGATTTCGTAGACGAGATGTTTAAATTGTAGGCATGGTCATTAAAGACTTGTTTAATTGCCTTAGTTTCCGCTATATCTCCAAGTGGAGTAGAAGTTCCGTGCACGTTTACGTAATCTACAGCCTCTGCATTTAAATATGCATCGCTCAATGCTTCGTTCATCACATTTCTTGCGCCAATTCCGTCGGGATGTGGAGCAGTCATGTGATAAGCATCGCTTGACATTCCACCACCTGCTATTTCAGCATAAATTGTGGCTCCACGTTTTTTTGCATGCTCGTACTCCTCTACAATTAATGCTCCAGCACCTTCTCCAAGAACAAATCCATCTCTGTCTTTGTCAAAAGGCCGTGAAGCAACAGATGGATCATTGTTGCGTGTTGAGAGCGCACGCAAACCATTAAAACCACCAACTCCCATTTCGTTGACAGCAGCTTCTGAACCTCCAGTTACGATAGCGTCGGCTTTTCCCAAACGTATGAGATTAAATGCATCGATTATCGCATTTGTTGATGAGGCGCAAGCAGAAACTGTAACATAATTCGGTCCACGTAACCCATATTTAATCGAAATATGACCCGCAGCGATGTCTGCAATCATTTTGGGAATAAAGAATGGGTTGAATTTTGGTGTTCCATCACCTTTAAAGAAGTTTTCACATTCATCTTGAAAAGTCTTTAGCCCCCCAATACCGGACCCCCAAATAACACCTATGCGGTCTACATTTGGAGAAGATTCCATTAAATTAGAATCAGCCATGGCTTCACTAGCGGAAACCATGGCGTATTGTGAAAATTGATCTAATTTTCTAGCTTCTTTTCGATCAATGTGATCTTGAACATTAAAGTTCTTTACCTCACATGCAAATTGCGTTTTAAACTTAGATGCATCAAATTGTTGAATAGGTGCAGCGCCACTTTTACCTGAAATTAATGAATCCCAGTATTCTCCCACCGTATTACCAATTGGAGTCAACGCTCCCAAACCCGTTACAACAACTCTCTTCAATTCCATGAAAACAATGCTACGTTAAAAAATGCAATTTACTGATCAGAAAGTACGCTTACTTAGCGTTTTCTTCAATGTACTCAACTGCTTGACCTACAGTTTGGATATTCTCTGCTTGATCGTCTGGAATCGCAATATTAAATTCCTTTTCAAATTCCATGATCAATTCCACAGTGTCTAGAGAGTCAGCTCCTAGATCATTTGTGAATGAAGCTTCTTGAGTTACCTCAGCTTCTTCTACACCCAACTTATCAATAATAATTGATACAACTCTTGATTTAATATCAGACATCTTAATTCTTTTTAAAGGGTTAATTCAGCCTGCAAAGAAATAATTTATGTTTTGAATATCAAAATTTCTTCGCAAAATAATATCCACAGCCTTGATAAGCCCGTTTGAGGCGGGTATAACGGCGAATATTATTTCTTTCTTAACCTAATTTCAGTGCAATATACAAATTTCTTTTATCCTCCATCGATTAGAATGTGATTGAACCAATCTGGTGTGATTGAATTTTGATAGCGCTTTGCAATATAAAACTCATACATTTGTAAAAATTATACTGAATCACAATGAAAATTACATCGGCAAAGTTTGTTATCAGTAATACTGAGATTGAGAAATGTCCTGCTCCAGATCGTCCTGAATATGCTTTTATCGGTCGATCTAATGTTGGTAAATCTTCTTTAATCAATATGCTGGTGAACAATAAGAAGTTAGCTAAAACGTCTGGAAGACCTGGTAAGACTCAGTTGATTAATCACTTTGAGATCAATGAGTCCTGGTATTTAGTAGATTTACCTGGCTATGGTTATGCGAAGTCATCGAAAATGAATCGGTATAAATGGTCGAAGTTTATCGAGGAGTTTTTAAGTAAACGTGAAAATTTGATGAATACATTCGTTTTGATTGATAGCCGTCACGAGCCTCAGAAGAACGATGTTGAATTCATGAATTGGTGCGGATATAATGAGATTCCATTTTCTATAGTGTTTACGAAAATAGATAAGCTCTCTAGTTCTAAACTTCAAAAGAATCTTGCTGTATATAAAAAGGAATTATTAAAGTTCTGGGCCGAATTACCTCCTGTGTTCACAACTTCAAGCGAATCGGCTTTTGGTCGTGAAAAGTTGCTGAACTATGTAGATGAGATTAACCGAATGTATCATCAAACAAAGGGTTAGCCTCTTATTCTCCAGCGACTTTTATAGATTGATGTTCTGAAGTCATCTAGAATTTCATTGCCGTTTCCACCTCTGAATTTGCGAATAAACTTAAGATAGCCTTTACTTTGCTTGCGCTCGAATTCTTGATGAAAAAGAGGGATGAGGGCCAAGAAGTGCACTGTGTTTCCCGCGACTTCCATGGGCTGAAATATTTCTTCGAGAAAGATAGGATCAGCCATTATCAGGTAGTCTTGTTTCATCGTCTCTGAAAGTGGCTCCGACGGATTTCCGTTGGAAAATGTATGCCCCGGACCATACCATGTCTCATTTTCAATTACGTGGTTTGCGAGTTTTTTAATTTTTTGAAGTGGCCAGTTCATCTTAGGGTTGTCCTTTTCGTCTATCTCCCAGTAACTGGGTAATGCGAAATAAATTTCATTGAATGCTCTATCCTTATACTTTTCTGGAACGGGCATTTGGTAATGTGAAAGTCCATCCGTCATAAGGACTTTTACGGGTACTTTAGATTCAATATCTAGTAATAATAGGTCGATATTTTCGCCGCTTTCATCAGGTATAGACTGTATTCGATGAGACCCTAAATGATGCTCTAGTGCTTTTTCTAATTCCGTCATAAACTCTAATGCTCTATGGGATCCACTTTATATTTTTGAAATTAGGCTTTCGCTTCTCAAGAAATGCATTACGGCCTTCTTTCGCTTCATCTGTCATATATGCTAATCGAGTTGCTTCGCCAGCAAATACCTGCTGACCAACCATTCCGTCGTCAGTAAGGTTGAAAGCAAATTTCAGCATTTTTATTGATGTGGGTGATTTTTCAAGTATTTCTTGAGCCCACTCATAGGCTGTTTCTTCAAGATCTGCATGGGGGATAGATGCATTTGCCATCCCCATTTCAACTGCATCATCAGCAGAATAGTTTCTTCCTAAAAAGAAAATTTCACGAGCTTTTTTCTGACCTACCATTTTAGCAAGGTAAGCAGAGCCATATCCGCCGTCAAAACTCGTAACGTCCGCATCCGTTTGTTTGAAAATAGCATGTTCTTTACTTGCTAGGGTAAGGTCGCATACTACATGAAGTGAGTGGCCACCACCAACTGACCACCCTGGAACAACAGCAATAACTACTTTTGGCATAAAACGTATTAGTCGTTGAACCTCTAGAATGTTCAAGCGTGGCATTCCTTCGTCATCAACATAACCTTGGTGACCCCTTGCGTTCTGATCTCCACCACTACAAAAAGAGTAAATA
>CBFHXS010000025.1:0-26608 GCA_965659845.1 Brumimicrobium sp. | reverse complement strand
CAATCTTTGGAATTATTTCCCCTCCTTTCTCAACATATACTATGCCTTTTTCATAGAGATCAAGTTTTTCGATCTGATCAGCATTATGTAATGAAGCTCTTTTTACAATAGTACCACCAAGAGCAACAGGAGTAAGGTTTGCCACAGGAGTTATCGCTCCTGTCCTTCCAACTTGATAGGTAACTTCCTCTAATTGGGCGCTGACTCTTTCTGTTTTAAACTTATACGCAATTGCCCAACGAGGAGATTTAGCAGTAAATCCCAAATCTTGCTGTTGACCATAATCGTCAACTTTAATAACCACACCGTCGATCTCAAAAGGAAGGTCAGCTCTATTTTCATCCCAATGATGTATAAAGTTCATTATCCCTTCAATCGAATCGGTTCTTTCTAAGTATCTATTGGCAGGTGTTGGAATCTTGAATCCCCATTCACCAGCCTTCAAAACTGATTCATAGTGTCCATCAGCAGGTAGATCATCTCCATAAACACCATATAAAAAACAATCAAGTCCTCGTGATGCAACAACAGAAGAATCTTGAAGTTTTAGCGTTCCTGACGCTGTATTCCTTGGGTTAGCGAATTGTTCTTCACCTTTCTCTTCTCGCTGCTCATTCAATTTTTTAAATTGTGCTAACGGATAAAATATCTCTCCTCTAATTTCGAATTGATCCGGATGATCACCCTGAAGGTGCAATGGAACGGTTCGTATTGTCTTAACGTTAGCTGAGACATCTTCTCCTTTCGTTCCATCTCCGCGAGTAACAGCTCGAGAAAACGAACCGTTTTCATAACGTATACCTATTGCTACTCCATCATATTTTAGCTCACAAACATATCTAATATCACCAGAAATCATTTTTTTGACACGCTGCTCCCATTCAACGATCTCATCCTCTGAATAGGTATTAGACAATGACAACATTGGGTATTCGTGCTCAACCGTATTGAACTTTTTAGTGATATCTCCTCCAACCCTTTTCGTTGGACTATTACCTTTTGCTAAGTCAGGATACATTAATTCCAAGTCTTCGAGTTCCTTCAACAACTGATCAAACTCGTAATCGGATATTTCAGAGTTATTCTCTACATAGTATTTATGATTATGATAAGCCAATTTAGCAGAAAGCTTATCAATCTTTTCTTTAGCTATTTCTTTATTCATGAATTGAAATATTGAGCAAAAACCATCCGATCCTTTCCTTGTAAATCTTTCCGAATCGAAATATTTTTATAACCCTTCAAAAATAGATAATTCTTTACGTCCTCAGCTAACTTTTCATGGACCTCAAAAGCAAGATATCCACTATTTTTCAACATACTCAAACCTAGATCGGCAATCTTAGTATAAAACAAAAGAGGGTTTTCATTTTCAACAAACAATGCCAATTCAGGCTCCTTATCCACTACATGACTCTTCATTGTAGACTTTTCCTTTTCAGGTATATAGGGAGGGTTGGACACAATTAAATCAAACGAATCATTCAATCGCTCTAATGTCAAAACATCCGTCACTTGAAAGCATACATCTGCATTCAGTAATTGAGCGTTCTCTTTCGCCAGGTCAATAGCATCATTAGATACATCAATACCAGTAACTGTAAGTTGCGGCAAGGCAAGCTTAAGACTCAGCGCTATGCAACCAGTGCCTGTTCCAACATCTAAAACATTCCATTCCGGCAAATCATCATGCTTGTTCAATTCAATAATCGAATGTACTAACTCTTCTGTTTCAGGACGAGGAATCAACGCTCTAGCATCTACCTTAAACTCATGCTCGAAGAAAAACGTTTTCCCAAGTGCATATTGAAAAGGTTCACCACCATTTATCTCACTAATTGACTTGTAAATTTTTTCAACAACTTTATTATCAACAACCAAATCTCTATCCAACATAATTTGTTGACTTGTTAACGAAGAGTAAGACATCAACAACTCTCTAATCATGCTCTTTTTTTCGCGCGTAGAGAAAGAATCATTAAGCCGATCAGAGGCACTTTTAAGCAGTTCGAATAATGGTTTATTATTTATACACATACTGTGCAAAAGTAGTGATAAAATATGGTCGCATCCGACATCAATTCTTCTAAAATAACCCTAGATTTGTAATCTAAACAATTTCACCACAGTAGTTATGGAAACGAAGAAACTTGAAGATCTAGCCACGCAAACAAGAAGAGACATTGTACGAATGGTTGCAGCCGTAAGCTCGGGACACCCTGGAGGTTCATTAGGTTGTGCAGATTTTTTTACAATACTTTATCACGAAGTGATGAATTATGATCCTAAAAACTTCCAAATGGATGGCAAGGGTGAAGATTTATTCTTCCTTTCTAACGGACATATTTCGCCAGTTTGGTATAGTGCATTAGCAAGAGCTGGTTTCTTTCCTGTTGAAGAATTAGCAACATTTAGAAAATTAAACTCTAGACTTCAGGGGCATCCAAGTACAGATAAAAATCTACCCGGAATACGTGCCGCTTCAGGATCTTTAGGTCAAGGTTTATCAATGGCTATTGGTGCAGCTGAAACGAAGAAGCTCAACGGAGACGACTCCATTGTTTACACATTACATGGAGATGGTGAATTACAAGAAGGACAGATTTGGGAAGCCGCAATGTATGCTTCTGCTCACAACATGGACAATATAATAGCTACGGTAGATTACAATGGCCGTCAGATAGATGGTGACGTTGAAGATGTACTCTCGCTTGGAAATCTTAAACAAAAGTGGCAAGCTTTTGGATGGGAAACAATTGAATTAGATGGAAATGACATAGAATCTCTTCGACAAGCATTCAAAGAAGCCAAGTCCTTTGTTGGAAAAGGAAAACCAATTATGATGCTAATGAGAACTGAAATGGGTCAGGGAGTTGACTACATGATGGGCACTCACAAGTGGCATGGTGCTGCTCCAAATGAAGATCAACTTCAGAGTGCTTTAAATCAATTAGAAGAAACGTTAGGAGATTACTAGTCAATTCGTCTCAAAGCAATTATCATGAAACGATTAGTGTTATTTCTTTTTATAACAATAAGTGGAGTTTTGTATTCCCAGGAAGATCTAACGCGAATTCTTTTCGTTTTTGATGCATCCAATTCTATGAACCAGAAATGGGGCAGTGAATCTCGTTTCATCACAGCAAAAAAGATACTTTCTCAATCGATTGATAGTTTAAGAGGAGTTCCTGATCTAGAGATTGCTTTGCGTGTTTACGGTCATCAATCACCAGTTACCGCTACCTATCAAGACTGTGCTGACACGAAGTTAGAAGTTGCTTTTTCCGCAAACAATCATGATATTATTCTGAATAAAATCAAGGCTTTGCGAGCGAAAGGAACAACTCCAATCGCAAGATCACTTGAAGCTGCAGCTGACGATTTCCCAAACAACGAATCTAGAAACATTATCATCCTCATTACTGACGGTGTAGAGGCTTGTGATGACGAGCCATGTGTGATTGCAGATAAATTAAGAGCGAAAGGGATTACGATTAGCCCATTTGTAATAGGTCTTGGAATGGATATGTCCTACCTTGATCAATTCGATTGTTTTGGCAATTATAAATCCGCACAAAGCCCAATAGCCTTTAAGAATGTTTTATCACAAATCGTAAATAAGGCTTTGGTAAATACAACCGTTCAAATCAATTTGAACACCATCTACGGAACACCGAAGGAGACAAATGTAACCATGTTACTTTACGAGTCTGGAACTAATAACTTGAAATACACTTTCACACATACGCTGAATGAACGGAATCTTCCAGACACATTAATTTTAGATCCTAGCGTGAAATATGATCTTGTAGTGAAGACCCTTCCGGAGCAACGAAAAAATAATATTACAATTCAAAAAAACACGCATAATATTATTAAGTTAGACACCCCGCAAGGAATGCTTCAAGTTAACTTTGACAGACCGACGAGCAACAACTATATTGATGTTCGAGTTATGCAAAAAGGAAAACACAAAACGATTAATACTCAAAAATTTGATGAAGTACAAAAATACATTGTTGGTGAGTATGACCTCGAACTTTTAACACTTCCGAGAAGATACAGAACTGTTAAGATCGAACAGAGTGCTACTGCAAAAGTTTATTTGGATGCACCTGGAACTGTTAAATTGAAAGGAACAAAACTTGTTGTAGGTCAAATATTTGAGGTAAAGGAAAACAACCAACACGAATGGGTCTGTGACTTAAATGAAAACTCAACTCGAAATGAATTCGTGCTACTTCCAGGTAACTACCAAGTCGTCTATAGAAAAAAACACTTAAAATCAACTACTTACACTACATCTAAAGCATTTAGTATATTTTCGAACAAATCAATAATCATCAATTTATAATGGATAAGCAGATCGATCAATTAGGAGAAAAGGACACGCGTTCAGGATTCGGCGAAGGACTTTTAGAGTTAGGTCAAGAAAACAAAAATGTTGTCGCACTTTGCGCTGACCTTACGGGATCCTTAAAAATGAATGCATTTGAGGACGAATTCCCAGAACGATTCTTTCAAGTTGGAATTGCAGAAGCAAACATGATTGGAATTGCAGCAGGTATGACTATTGGAGGAAAAATTCCTTTCACAGGTACTTTTGCCAATTTCTCAACAGGCCGAGTATACGACCAAATTAGACAATCAGTTGCTTATTCTCAGAAAAATGTTAAAATCTGTGCATCGCATGCTGGATTGACATTGGGAGAAGATGGAGCCACACACCAGATATTGGAAGATATTGGAATGATGAAAATGCTTCCAAACATGACTGTTATTGTCCCAGCTGATTTTAATCAAACGAAACAAGCAACAAAAGCAATTGCAGATCATGAAGGACCTGTTTATTTAAGATTTGGTAGACCAAAAGTTCCTATTTTTGTAGGTGAAAATGAAGAATTTAAAATTGGTAAAGCTCAACTTATTTTTGGCGGTAAGGATGTATCTATAATAGCATGCGGTCATTTAGTTTGGGAGTCTATTATTGCTGCTCAAGAATTGGCAAAAGAAGGCATCGATGCTGAGGTAATTAATATGCACACGATTAAACCTCTCGATGAAGAAGCTATACTAAATTCTGTTGGTAAAACGGGTTGCGTAGTTACTGCTGAAGAACACATGATAAACGGAGGACTAGGTGACTCTGTTGCACAGGTCTTATCTAGAAACAACCCTTCTCCTCAAGAATATGTTGGTGTAAATGACACATTCGGTGAGAGCGGAAAGCCAGCTGATCTGATGGTGAAGTATAACATTTCTAGTAATAACATTATAGAAGCTGCTAAACGAGCTATAGCAAGAAAATAAAGATTCAAGATGGGAGATTCCGAAAAGGAACGTTTCTTAAAACACCAAGGACAAACAAGTCCATTTCCTTTCCTTTTGGAAGTAGATTATGCCAAAGGTTCTTTCATCTATACCAAAGATGGCAAGAGCTACTTAGATATGATTGCCGGTGTTGCCGTAAACAACATAGGACATAATCATCCGAAAGTTGTGAAAGCTATTCACGATCAAGTCGATAAGCACATGCATGTCATGGTTTATGGCGAGTTCGTTCAAGACACCCCACTTGACTTTGCTGAAAAACTTACATCTCTTTTACCTGAAACATTGAACACTGTATACACAGTTAATTCGGGAACAGAAGCAAATGAGGCTGCTCTTAAGTTAGCCAAAAGAGTTACTGGAAGAAAAGAAATTATATCATGCTATGGAGCATACCATGGCAGCACACATGGATCACTAAGTATTTCCTCCAACGAAGCTAAAAAGAAACCATTCGAACCTCTATTGCCAGGTATTTCTTTCATACACCATAATAAACTGGAAGACCTCAATCACATTACGGAGAAAACTGCTGCTGTAATCATTGAACCTATACAAGGTGATGCAGGTGTAAGGTTTGCTAGTATTGATTACATGACAGCATTGCGCCAGAAATGTATCGAAACCGGAGCACAACTTATTTTTGACGAGATTCAATGTGGAATGGGCAGATCTGGGAAGCTATTCGCTTTTGAACATTTTGGAATTTCACCTGATATACTCACTCTTGGTAAGGCTCTTGGTGGTGGAATGCCGATCGGAGCTTTTGTTAGTGCGAAAGAAAAAATGGATCTATTGTCACACGACCCGATTTTAGGGCACATTACAACTTTTGGAGGTCATCCAGTTGTTTGCGCAGCAGCTGCAGCGAATTTAGAGGTAATGAGCACAATTGATTTTCAAAACGTCGAAAGGATAGGAGCTTTTATTGAACATAAAATAAAAGAACACTCTCTGGTAAAAGAAGTGCGAAGAGTTGGGTTAATGTTTGCTGTAGACATGGAAAGCGATGATATCGTTGGGAAAGTCGTAGACAACTGTCTAAACGCAGGGTTAATTAGTTTTTGGTTTCTATCTCACCCAAATAGCTTTAGATTAAGTCCACCTTTAACGATTACTCTTGAGGAAGCAACCAGGGCTACTGAAATTATAACTAAAGCCATGAACGACGCGGTTTAATGCCCACCACTACTTGAGGAGCCCCATGTCATGAACAAGCAGCGATTTTCTTTCTAAGTGAATTAAACCCTCGTTTTTCAACTCATTCAATAAAGTCGTTACCTTTTGACGTGAAATTGCAGTTATATTTGCAATTTCTTGGTGTGTCAACCTATGCTTTATTAACATTTCATGTCCTACAGGCATACCGATATCTTCAGCCAATTCTTTCACAAACTCAATTAATCGAGTACGTGCGTCTTTAAACATGATAGACTCTAAACGACTATCTATCCTTTTGTGATTTTGAATAGTATTATGGATAACGCGATCCAGCAGAATTCTATGCGTATTTAGTATGTTTCGGAAACTCTCATATGGCATTGAACAAACAACAGTTTCATGCTCCATCACCTGTGCAAAATTACTGCGCTTATCGCTTTCTATTCTGTCCAGGACTCCTATTTCTCCAAAATATTCACCTTCATTAACAATACGCTTAATGCACTCTTTTCCATTATTGGCATGTTTACCAATTTTAACTCGACCACCAACTACGAAACATATTTCACTGGATGGCTCTCCAGTTTTATATATGTATTCGTTTTTCTTGTGGTTTCGCGTTATAACCAATTTCTCAAATGCAACTTTATCCTCATAAGGAATTCCCTCTAACAATTCAATTGCATCAATGTGCCATAATTTTGTTACCTCAGTTGTCATAATATATCCTTTTAATCAACGTATTGTTTAATCTTTGCAATCATTAATTAAACAAGTTAAAATAAAAAAGGTTCATTGGATCAATAAACTTATTTTTTTTTAGGAATGAAGATGGTTCAATTAAAAAAAATGCTGATCAAAAGATCAGCATTTAGAACAATATTCAAAAAGTCTCTCTAGCTTGTGAATAGCATTTCTCTAATCTTAGGGAAAGGCCATATTTCATCATCTACAAGAACTTCTAGTTTATCAGTATGATAAGCTATTTCATCAAAATGTACTCTAACGGTATCTCTGTATGCTGCTGCCTTCTTTTGAATATCTTCAATTCTATTGGCCTTTTTTCTCTTATCCAACATTTCTCTAGAAATATCCTGCATTTTATTCAAATGAATGGACAAATCAGAGAGTAAAGATTTTTGAGCACTCATTCCAGCCTCAGCGTCTTTTCCTAAAATAGCAGTTAAGCCCTGGATATTTTGTATCAATCTATTTTGATAATTGATTACAGCTGGTATAACATGATTCTGAGTTAAATCTCCAATTAAACGTGCCTCAATTTGAATACGAAGCACATACTTTTCAAATTCAATCTCTTGACGAGCGAGTAGCTCACGCTTTGAGAAAACATTCATTTCTTCAAAAAGGTCTATCACTTCTTTACGCTCCCAAACTTTCAAAGCACTTGGGGCATCTTTCATATTACTTAACCCTCTTTTCTTTGCCTCTTTCACCCATTCTTCTCCATATCCGTTTCCTTCAAAACGAATATTTTTTGACTCTTTGATAAGTTTTTGTAGTTCTTTGAGAATAGCCTCGTCTTTAGAATTACCTTTCTTAATTCGAGCATCCACACTTGCTTTAAACAACTGAAGTTGTTTTGCCATGATAGTGTTCAAAATAATCATCGGCTGAGCACAGTTTGCTAAAGAACCGACAGCTCTAAATTCAAACTTATTACCCGTAAAGGCAAAAGGTGAAGTTCTATTTCTATCTGTATTGTCAAGTAAGATTTGAGGTATCTTCCCTATATTCAGTTTTAATTCTGTTTTATCTTGTGGTGTCATTTTACCAGCTTTGATATTCTCTTCCAGATCATCAAGCAATTGTGTCAATTGAGAACCGATAAAAGCAGAGATTATTGCTGGCGGAGCTTCATGACCTCCTAACCTATGGTCATTTGAAGCACTCGCTATAGAAGCTCTTAACAAATCTGCATGATCATGAATGGCTTTAATTGTGTTGATGAAAAATGTCAAGAACTGCATATTACTCTTAGGATTTTTCCCAGGAGCCAATAAATTCACACCAGTATCGGTAGCTAACGACCAGTTATTATGCTTACCTGAGCCATTGAGACCAGGGAATGGTTTTTCATGCAGTACCACTCTTAAGTCATGCTTACGCGCGACTTTCTCAAGAACATCCATCAACAATAAGTTGTGGTCATTGGCAAGGTTACATTCTTCGAAAATAGGTGCACACTCAAACTGATTTGGCGCTACCTCATTGTGTCGTGTAGTTACCGGAATACCAAGACGAATTGATTCTCTTTCAAAATCCCTCATGAATGCAGTAACTCTTTCTGGAATAGAACCAAAATAATGATCATCTAGCTGTTGTCCTTTTGCAGGTGGGTGACCAAAAAGAACTCTTCCCGTCATCAATAGGTCGGGTCTAGCGTTGTAAAATGCCTTATCAATTAAGAAGTACTCTTGTTCCCAACCTAAAGTTGCATTCACTTTTGTGACATTCTTGTCAAAATATTTAGCTACTTCAACCGCTGCTTTATCAACAACATTTAAGGCTTTAAGTAATGGCATTTTGTAATCTAATGCCTCACCCGTATACGCTATAAATATAGTAGGTATACATAATGTGTTTGACATTACGAATGCAGGAGAAGAAGGGTCCCACGCAGTATATCCTCTTGCTTCAAAGGTATTTCTTATGCCTCCGTTTGGAAATGAAGATGCATCAGGTTCTTGCTGAACCAATAATTCACCACTAAATTGCTCTATCGCCCTTCCTGGACCAACAGGCTTAAAAAATGCATCATGCTTTTCAGCTGTAGAACCTGTCAATGGCTGAAACCAATGCGTATAATGTGTGGCACCTTTATCTAACGCCCAATCTTTCATTGCAGAAGCAACTTGATCAGCTATTCTTCGCTCTATTCTAGTTCCATTTGCAATGGCTTCTTTGATTGAAGAATATGCTTCATCGGGAAGATACTCCCTCATTACCTCCAAGTGAAAAACATTTTCTCCGAATGATTTTGAAATCTTTTCATTAGACTCTACATTTTTTGTACTTCTATGAAGTACATCTTGATACGCTTGCTTACGGATGCTTGACATGACTATTTTTTAAAGTTTCTGCAAAATTAGATAAATTCAGAGGGAGTTCTAATAAAAAGACATGTTTTTTATCAACAACCCTCTATTATTCCAGGTAAAAACTGAAAAACATCCATCTCAAACAAAAACACCCCCAGTAAAACAGGGGGTATTTTCAAAAAACACCTATTTTATCTTTGTAAATAATTAATTCCTACGTAATCCGATTCTCAATTTCTGAAAGAAAAGACTTTAACGCTTCCATATGAGCTTCTCTTAACTCATTATTTATGATTCCGTTTTGAGAATCAAAATTATCATTGAAAGAAGGTAGCTTGAAAGTCCCAATAATATTTGCTTGAAATTTAGGGAATTGCTTTTTAGCTGCCTCAAGGACATTTCCACCTCCATAACCTCCAGGTGATGTTGACATCAGAAACATTGGTTTATCTTTGAAAAAATCTAACTTTATTCTAGAACACCAATCTAACAAGTTCTTTACTTCAGCAGCATAAGAGCCGTTATGTTCAGCCATAGAAACAACAAAACCATCAGCTTCACTAAGCTTTTCAATGAACATTTTAGCATTTTCGGGGTACCCATTCTCCTCTTCATCTACATTAAAGATCGGACATTTATAATTATTCAAATCAATCAACTCCTTTTCAAAAGAATCACTCTCAATACAATTGAGGGTATTGTTTACAAATTTCTTATTGATTGATTTGGAACTTGTGCTTCCCGCGAATCCTATAATTTTCATTTGATTTACGTTTGTGGTGAAAAATGCGTATTCAATAAAGTCATCAGACGTCTAGACATTTCGTTTTCATAACGCTTAGAGCGGTAACCAGCCACCCAAGTTATTCCTTTAATGGCATTCGTTAGGAACACCTCATTTGCGGCGAGAAGGTTTTGAGGCATAATTGACGATTCATACACCTTTATTCCATTTTCCAAAGCGATATTTATGAGCGTCATCCGCATAACACCACCTAGACAACCTTCATCAAGTCCAGGTGTATAGAGGACTCCATTACTGACAACGAATAAATTACTTGATGAACCTTCCAATATTGAACCTTTTGGATCAGTGATTAATAGATCATCAAGGCCTTTTTCCTGTGCCTCTACAGACGACATGACATAGAGTAATCCATTCTTTGTCTTGTAATTAGAAAGTTTGTTTTTCTGTTTGCGGATAGAAGTATACAGGTCTACCTCCCATCCTCTCGTATTCAATTTATATTGATTATCCTCCAAAGGATATACTTCTATGAAATAGCTAACTTCATTTGATTCTGGCCTATACGTTCCTCCGGATAAACGATCCAAAGAAACTCTAACACGCCCACCTCTATCTATCATTGAAGCTTTAACCAATTCATTTATCTTTTCTTCGAAAAAACGTGTTGAGAAAAAAGAAGGCGTTCTCATTTTCAGTGCTATGGCACCTTCGAGCATTCTTAATATATGGGCCTCTAAATTTACAGGCTGACCATTTACAATCCTAATACTTTCAAATAGTCCATCTCCATATAAGTGAGCACGATTCGCAGCAGCTAATGTAGCACCTTTATTTTCGAGAATTTCCCCATTGTTATTTAAATATAGTAGCGCCATAGTTAGCTGAAAATATGTGTAAAAAAGTCTTTACCCTTATCAAAGTTAATAAATAAGACATAAGCTATACCGAAAACCGCACCACCAAAGTGGGCGTCATGAGCAATCCCTATGCTACCTCGTTTTGACATGTAATACTCGAATCCAAGATATACAAAACCAAAAAGCCACGCTGGTATCTCTACAGGTATAAACATTAAATAAATGCCTCCTTGTGGATACCACAAAATTGACGCAAACAAAACAGCTGAAACAGCACCCGATGCACCCAAGCTCATGTAATTCGGATTATTTACATTTCTTACAAATGGCCATAAAGTTGCCGCTAAACCGCCAAGAAAATATAAAACAAAGAAATGAATGTGTCCTGAAATCGATCCATACTCTGCCACAAAAGAAACCTCCATCATTCGTCCAAATGAGAATAGAACAAACATATTAAAGAACAAATGCATATAATCACCGTGGATGAACAAGTGGGAGAAAGTACGGTACCACTCATTATTTCGCTTGAGCTTATATGGATAGTATACCCACTTATATTTTACATCAGCATCATTAAATGCACGTATAGAAAGTAACACAGTTACTACAATTATAATTAACGTTACAGGAAATAAAGCTAACTCCATAAATTAAACTGTTCTTATTTCTTCCTACCTATTAAGGAATTAAGTAAATTGCACTCGATCTAATATCTAAATGCTTCAAACCAATTACATAATAGCTTGTATTGCAATACTAATCACTTTTTTAACAAGTTGTGAAAACTCAGAACAAAATAATAAAAATTCGGAGGCTAGCCTGTCAGAAATAGACCAATTTGATCTAGCCATCGATGAATACAGCTTTTCAAATGAGGAATTAAAAAAAGAGTTTACCGATAGTTTAAGGTTTTATTATGCTAAAAATAGCTTTAAACCGAGGTGGATAACCGGTGACAGCTCGAAAGACCGCACAGTTATTGAGTTTTATGAATATCTTAATAACGACACGCTACTCAACATACCGCTTGGCCATCTCTCTATTCCGCAAAACTTAGAAAATAAATCACCCTGGCACAAAGAAATTCATCTGTTTTTGCGTTGCACGGCATACTTGAACACTATTAAAGACGGGATATACAATTTTAAGGACACGTCTATCAACAAACCAAATATCCGTTCTTTTATCCTAACACAACAGTTCATTGAAAAAAAATCAAAAAAGAAAAGCTGGATTGATCACCTAATCGAATATGAGGTGAACAATAAGGACATAATTAAACTACATAAAGCAATTAATGAGTTCTCCACAAGTTTCGTTTTAAAGGAGGATCCGTTTAATTTAGACACATCATTCGTTGACAGCTCTTTAAACCTTGGTTTATCATACTATGGCTATATGCTCGCTACTGACTCCTCGGAAAGAATAAAAAACTTGAAAAACTTTCAGTACAGTAATGGTCTAGAGGCAGATGGAGTCATAGGAAAAAATACACTTGCAGCTTTTGAGAAAAGTAATCTTGAACGTTATTATCAAAGCATTATTACTTTAGATCAACTCCGTCAGTTCTCCGACTCTATTTTACCTAAGAAAAACATCCGTGTCAATATACCTTCTTTTTTACTGAAATTCACGAATGAAGATACACTCGCTTTCGAATCTAGGGTTGTGGTTGGAGCAAAAAAAACAAAAACCAAGTCTTTTCAGACAAAAGCGAAATATATTGTCACTAATCCATATTGGCATGTGCCCCATTCAATAGCATCAAAGGAAATCGTCTATGGAGCAAGAAGAGATAGCAACCTATTCAATAAAAAAGGTTATGAGCTTTTAAAGAACAATAAGGTAATTAATCATGATTCAATTGATTGGTTTAAATACAATAAAAACTATTTCCCTTTCAGAATTCGCCAGAAATTTGGTCCTCTCAACAGTTTAGGCAAAGTAAAGCTACTTTTTCCGAATCCATACATGATCTATATTCATGACACTCCGTCTAAAAGATTATTTAACACATCTGTTCGAGCATATAGTCACGGATGTATAAGGACGGAGAATCCTGATTCATTAGCTAAATTAATTCTGCAGTTTGAAGACCATACCTATATAGACTCGATTGACTCTCTTTATCATCGGGATAAAGAAACTTATCTTCGACTCAATGATCAATTCACTGTAAGTATCGAGTATCAATCCGTTATTGTTGATGATTCAACCCATCGATTGATAGTGTACCCGGATATTTATGGAAGATTGACAGATTTTATTGAATTAAGCAAGCAATAATTTAGTGACTTTTCTAATTTTGCATAAACAATTTGAATTATGAGCACAATCGTATCCCCTTCAGTTTTAGCCGCAGACTTTGCAAATCTTGAACGCGATGTCAAACTTCTCAATGAAAGTGATGCTGATTGGATTCATATTGATATTATGGATGGGGTATTTGTTCCAAACATTTCATTTGGACTTCCCGTAATGAAAGCTATACATAAGCATGCGACAAAACCATTAGATGTACATCTGATGATTGTAAATCCCGATCAATACATTGCTGATTTTAAAGATGCTGGAGCAGAAATACTAACAGTGCATTATGAAGCTTGT
This sequence comes from Brumimicrobium sp., assembly GCA_965659845.1. Lineage (GTDB taxonomy): Bacteria > Bacteroidota > Bacteroidia > Flavobacteriales_D > Crocinitomicaceae > Brumimicrobium. The sequence continues at coordinate 12,842 of CBFHXS010000025.1, read as the reverse complement.
ACCCATCTTCACAGGACTCTTCAACAGATTAAGGCACACGGAATGAAAGCAGGTGTGGCACTAAATCCTCATACTCCTGTGAATTTGTTAAGTGATGTAATTCAGGATATTGATGTTGTATTGATAATGTCTGTGAATCCTGGATTTGGTGGTCAAAAATTCATTAGTCATGCTATTCAAAAAGTATCGGAGCTAAAGACACTGATAAAAAACACAGGTGCATCAACACAAATAGAAGTCGACGGAGGAGTGAACACAACTACTGGAGCATCTCTTGTTGAAGCTGGAGCTGATGCTTTAGTGGCGGGCAGTTTCGTATTTAAATCTGAAGACCCGAAAAAAACGATTACTGAATTAAGATCTCTTTAATTATTTCAGCAGACCATCTTTCTTCAGCTGAATCGCTTGATCTCTTAACGTTTCATTCACAGGGCGAAAATCTAGACTTAGCTCTTCCCGGACCTTTTCATTACTGCAAAGCACTGGAATACCTAGGTTTTTCCTTAAATAGGACCACGAAAAACCAGCCATAATTGGGCCAACCAAATAAGTTAAAAAAGTCGGTAGATTTTTTTTCGGTATATTTTTGAACTCATTCCCCACTTCTTCATTCAATTTCTCAGCCACTTGCAATAGACTCAAGGATTGATTTGTGCAAATGAAACGTCCCGATCTGTCATACTCTAAGGCCTTGACATGCGCCTCGGCTACATCTCTAACATCAACTACACTAAAATACAAATCAGGAACTCCCTGCTTAAATTTACCGCTGAGAAGATTTGTTACCATTTGTATGCTTGTTGAATCATCTCTATCTGTAACGGAAGGACCAAGAATAAATCCTGGATTCACAGTATTAAGTACCCAACCTTTACCTTCATTTAATTTCCAAGCCTCTTTCTCAGCTTCAGTTTTCGAAAAAGAATAAGGCTGATGACGCTCGGAACTAGTTACATTCCAATGCTTTTCATTGAACACACCTTCTTTATGAAGGTTAATATCAATAGCATCTCCATAAACAGCCGCCACACTCGAGGTAACAACTATTGAATCTATAGTTGTCGCTTTTTCAGCCGATTGAATCACATTTCTCGTACCTTTTTTCGCAGGTTCAATCAATTCTTTATTGGCATCTTTTATACCATCTATTTTAAATGGACTTGCCGCATGTATAAGTCCTTTTGCACCTTGCATAACCTCATCAAAACTACCATCCTCCATAAGATCACCATAATGAATTGTTAGTTTATCAGAATATTCTTTCAAGTAAGGCTTTAACCAATTTTGCCCGAGGGTTTTCTTTTCATTCCTTGTGGTAATTCTTACCTCATAACCCTTCTCAAGCATATTTTTCAAAATTTGCGAACCTAAATAACCTGTGGCTCCTGTCAGTACAACTGGTGACTTCATCTAGAATTATTGTTTTGTAATATTTAAAATAGCTTCTCTTATTGGTTCTTCTCCTTCTAACACCTCAAAAGATATATTTCTCGCCTTCTCAGTATCCAAGCATTCCACCAAGACAGATGCTACATCTCCTCGTGACACTTTTCCAAATTTACCCAATTCAAAATCTAGCTCTACAGCACCTCTAGGCTCGGCGTCGGTCAACCCTCCAGGCTGAACAATGGAATAAAGCAAACCACTATTTCTAAGATAATCGTCAGCATCTTTTTTGGCATGTAGATACTCCTGTAAACCTTGCACTTCATCTGGAATATCTGTCCCCATTGAACTCAACATGACATACTTCTGAATTCCATTCTTTTTGGCGTAGTCAATGGACTTCATAGCTCCCTCCTTATCAACTTCCTGCGTCTTTTCAGCACCTGTTGAACTTCCAGAACCTGCTGCAAAAACAACCCTATCTATATCTTCAAAAACGGATTGAAAATCTTCTTCAAGATCTCCTTTTCGAACCTCGACTCCCTTCTCTTCAAATCTATCTTTTTGATGAGACCTTCGAACCATTGCTACTGGATCATACCTATCATCTTGAATCAATTGATCAATGATATGCCTGCCGGTTTTTCCATTCGCTCCAATGACTATTACTTTCTCCATATTTAGTTTATTTCAAATAAATAAAGGCTACCTCTCGATAGCCTTTAACTAAATTATTCAACCTTATGCTTCCTTTACGAATGAAGTTAACATCCAGTGCATTTTCTCTCTTCTCTTCATTAATGAAGTAACTAAATCATCCGTTGAAATATCTCCAATCGCTCTTGCTGCTTCGATGGTATCAACCATAAATGACAATAGCACTTCCATGTCACGAAGTATTTCTCTTATCATTTCCATAGCCTCAAGATTAGTTCCAGTTTCCTTTATTTCTGCAACTTCTAAGTATTCAGACAATGTACTTGTTGGTGTAGCGCCAAAAACTCTAATGCGCTCAGCGATCTCATCTATTTCAACAATTACTTCATTGTATTCTGCTTCTGTTTTTTCGTGTACATCGAAAAAATCTGCCCCGGTAACATTCCAGTGGTAATTTCTTAGTTTTTGATAATGGACATGCAAGTTAGCTAATAGCAAGTTTAGATTATTAACCACTTCTTTTGTTTCTTCCGAATCGAATCCTAACTTTTTGTAAATCTTTGTTTTTTCTAACGTTTCCATTTGTTTGTTTGTTTTTTTGTTTGTAAAATTTAATTGTAATCTACTGAGTCAACAGTCCTTCAAGATAATCTTTGTACTTAACTAACGCTTCCGAGAAATCTGCATTACTCTTATCTGGTAAAGTCGTTGCGTTCTCAGTTATGTGCTCGTAAAGCGAAGGTCTTTCCTCACGTAACTTGTTCGTTAACTCCGTAATTTCTTTTTCTAATTCTTCAACATCCATAATTTTATAAATCGAGGTAATCACTTGTTATCAATGAGTTTTTTCGTTTTGAACCTCTAATAATTATAACAAAGACAAGAGATAATTGTTTTCTGCATTACAGTATGTAAGGAATTTAAACTAGATTTATGGAAACTGTATAAAGTCTACATCTTAATAAAGAATGAAGCTAAAAAAAGGTAAATACTCGGTTGCAACAGATGAAGAGCTCGTTAGTTTTCTTTCTGACAAAAAATCTAATTTAGCCTTGAATGAACTCTACAAAAGGTATGGTCATCTAGTTTTCGGTCTATGTTTAAAGTACTTGAAGCAAAAAGAAGATGCAGAAGACCTAACAATGAATATTTTTACCAAATTGAAGAAAAAATCATCAGGTAAAAGCATTGATTCCTTTAAATCTTGGCTTTACACAGTTTCAAAAAACGAGTGTTTAATGCTACTTCGCAAGAAGAAATATGATCACATTGAGGTGAAGGAAGAACTTATCACAGCAGATGCTGAAAGTTCTAGTGACAAGCTCAATGAAGAGTTACAATATGAAAAATTGGAGTCTGCCATTGACGAACTTAAAGAAGAGCAGGCGCTCACCATACGTCAATTTTATCTTGAGAACAAATCGTACCAAGAAATAAGTGAGAAATTAAACCTGCCTCTAAAAAAAGTAAAAAGCGCCATTCAAAACGGAAAAAGAAATTTGAGAATAAAACTTGAACAAAATGATCTATTTAAATCTGCTTAATAAAATCTTTGGTCCTAAACAGCCATTGACAAGAAATGAAGTTGATGAACTTAAACAAGGTCATTCTACTCATGAATTAGAGATGAAATCTAACGACGACGAATTCAATCAAGATTCTATGGAAGGATGGGGTTCAATTAATAAAGACGTTAACTCAGCTATGAGCTCTCTTGATTCTAAAATGAAACAACATCTGTCGACAGCTGAGAAACCTTCCTCTGACAAGAGCAGTATTTTGTTATTCCTTGGGGTGTTTTGTATTGCTATGATCATATTGATATTTTACACCTACAAGGGCAATAGGCTTAATGATGTTAAATCTGAGGTTGTATCAGCGGAGAAAAAGGAGTATCAATCAGAAAGCAACATTGAAAAGCTGAATGAGGTAAGCAGCGTTGAAAATCAATTGAATGAAGTTGACGAATATATTGCTATCGAAAAAGCAGAGCAGATTACCAAAGAGCAACTTAAAAGAAAGGGTCTAGCTATTGAAACAAAAAACGAAAATTTAATAGAGGATGACTCAAAAATACAAAGTCTCATTAAGACACTAGAACCGAAAAACTTGAGTGAGGTTCCTACTGCAGAAAACGAAAGGCTATCATACGCATCTGCACCTGAAGTTTATTTGAACGAGTTGAAATCTGTTGATTACAGAGGTATTCGAGAGGATAAACCTATTCAACTTTTGCAAAAATTACCAATTGGAACACCAGCGAGTCAAGCAGAAAAAGAGAATTCTGGAAACATTGAAGATGAATTGATCACCAAAAAGATTGACTACATAGATTATCTACAAGAGAGTCAATGGTTCTTCTCTAAAAACAAATTCAAAAAAGCGCTTAAGCGCTACCTAATCATTGTTGAACAATATCCTGAAGACGTAAATGCCCACTTTTACAGTGGACTGTGTTATCACAATCTAGGTCAATATGAAAAAGCAATAACACATTTTGACCAGAGTTATTCAATTAGTCTCGGAAATTTCAGAGAGGAAGCCTTATGGTTCAAAGCCAAAGCTTTTCTGAAACAAGGAAAACAACAAAATGCTAAATCAATTTTGAAATCGATAAAGCATGAAGGAGGATTTTATAGTGAGGAAGCAGGAAAACTGCTTCTCTCAATCAACTAAAACTTATTAGTAAAAAGTATTTTGATCTCTTGCCATTCGTCTTAAAAGTGGACTTGGTCTATAACGATCTTCTCCATACTCATGGAACATTGATTCTAAACCTTCCAACACCTTATCTACACCGAGCTCATCTGCCCACTTGAGCAAACCTTTCGGGTAATTAACTCCTTTGGTCATTGCTAGGTCTATATCTTCTCGTGTGGCAATATTCAAAAATAATGCATCAGCGGCCTCATTAATCAACATTAGCAAAATGCGATTAAGTATTGTGTCCCCTAATACCTTGTCTTCATTAGGCTTTTGCTTTTCCGCTCCTTCGCTGTAATCGTAGTATCCTCGGCCTGATTTTCTTCCGAGGTAACCTGCTTCTGAATGTCGTTTTTGTGTAAATGACGGCTTGTATCTTGGATCATAGTAAAATGCAGCAAATACTGTTTCTGTAACCGTATAATTAACGTCATTACCAATATAGTCCATCAGCGTGTATGGCCCCATTCGAAAACCTCCTAATTCTGTCATTGCCCAATCTATTGTAGCAAAATCAGCAATCCCCTCTTCGTAAATTCGCAATGCTTCTCCGTAAAAAGGTCGAGCAACACGATTCACAATAAATCCAGGGGTATCTTTGGCTAACACTGTAACTTTCTTCCATGAATCGATCAGTGCTTTTGCCTTATCTTTTGTCTCTTCAGTAGTTTGAACAGCAGGAACAATCTCAACCAATGGCATTAATGGGGCTGGATTAAAGAAGTGAATTCCAACTACCCTAGAAGGATCCTTTAAAACAGAGCCTATTGAAGCTATTGATAATGAAGATGTGTTCGAAGCAAGAATGCAATCATCGCTCACAATTTCCTCAAGGTTTTGAAATACTTTATGCTTGATTTCAAGATTTTCTACGATTGCTTCTATCACTAACTTACAATCTATAAAATCTTCCGTTTTTGAAGAGAAAGTGATTCTTCTGAATGTTTCATTTGCAAATTGTTGTTCCCACTTCCCTTTCTCCACCAATCGATTAAAAATCTTAGTTAGACTATTTTTCGCTTTTTCAATTGCATCTGCACTTACATCGACCAAAACAACTCTATGACCAGATTGCGCAGCTACCTGAGCGATTCCCGCTCCCATAGTCCCTGCTCCTAATACTCCTATTCTCTCTTTCTCCATATTATTTCCCTTTGAAAGTTGGTTTTCTTTTTTCCAAAAATGCAGCTGTCCCCTCTTTGAAATCATCTGTCTGACCTGCTTCAGCTTGCAATTCTTCTTCAAGACTCAACTGCTCAGTTAGCGTATTATTCATTGATGCATTAACGGCTCTTTTCGTTAATCCAAATCCTTTCGTTGGCATTTTTGCAAGTTGATTTGAAAAATTCAAAATATATTCATCAAAATCTTCATCTTCCACAGCTTTATAAATCATGTTCATTGACTCAGCCTCTTTCGCTCCTACTCGATCTCCGGTCAGCATTAAAGACAATGCTTTTTGTCGCCCAACAAGCCTTGGTAAAAAATAAGTCCCACCCGAATCAGGAATTAAACCGATAGCAGAAAAAGCCTGAATAAACTTTGCCGAAGATGTTGCGACTACAATATCACATGCCAACGCGATATTTGCTCCAGCACCAGCAGCTACTCCATTAACAGCAGCAATTATCGGTTTCTCAATATTTTGAATGCGCTCAATAATTGGATTATAATGTTTCCCAACAATTGATTGTAAAGGTGGACCATTAGGATCAGTTGCTTCCGCGAGATCTTGTCCTGCACAAAAAGCTTTTCCTTCTCCTCGCACGACAATCGCTCTAACGTCATCATCACTTTCGCAATCATCTAGTGCCTTCTGGAAAGCAAATGCTAACTCTTGATTAAAACTATTGAATTTATCAGGTCTATTGAAAGTCAATGTCGCAACCCCACCACTTTTAGAAATATTGAGTACCATTTTTTTTCGTTTTTTGCTAAAATATAAAGAATCATGGACTCGATTTCCGATAATTACATGAAATTCACTTTATTCGCAGTGATAACAAAAAGTAAGACCAATCATGAAGTCATTTCGGTATTATGCGATCTACAAACCTTTTGGGATGCTTTCTCAATTTACAAATAGTGAGGGAGTTCCAGTTTTAGGTCAACTCTTTGACTTTCCAAAGGATGTTTACCCTATAGGCCGTTTAGATAAAGACAGTGAAGGATTACTACTACTCACAAACGATAATAATTTTAAGTCGAGCATACTTGAACCTAAAAATAAACTTCCGAAAACATACTGGGTTCAAGTTGACAAAGAAATTACTGAGGAAGGAATCGAGAAATTAAGTGATGGTTCTATTGTAATTAAACACAATAAAAAACCTCATAGAGTGGGAACTGCTGTTTGTAAAAAAATAAAATCTCCGGATTTACCTGATCGCTTACCTCCTATTAGATATCGAAAAAACATACCTACAAGCTGGATAGAACTAACAATTAGAGAAGGAAAAAACAGACAAGTTCGAAAAATGACGGCTTCTGCAGGGTTTCCTACGTTAAGATTAGTTCGTGTTAAAATCGGAAATTATGAACTAAAGGAATTACAGCCTGGTGATGTAATTGAAATAAACCCAAGTGATGTAATCAACTATTAATATTCACATTGATTTATTGATTACGTTTCTTACGTTCCGCAATACGTCTGATAACCTAGATCACCATCATCCGGTGGGGATTGATATGATGATATACTTTCGCTGTTTTTATATGGAGATTTTAGCACTTCCAAAAATTCATTAAAAGGTTGATAATCGCCTTCATTAGCAGCTTTATCTAGGACGTCTTCAACAATATGATTTCGAGGAATAACTAGAGGATTATTTTCATACATTAAAGACTTAGCAGCATCTTTCGAAATCTCTTGCTGATCCAATCGTTGTAGCCATTTTGATTTCCAATTCAAAAAAGGTGCCTGACCATATCTGCTATCTGAGAAGTCATTTTGCTGTATATCTATGAAAGTATTGGTATAATCTGAAGCAGTAGCTTTCATCCAATCCAACAAATCATTAATCAAAGATGCATCAGCTTCCTTAATTTTTGAGAGACCTATTTTGTGCCCCATCATTTCAAGCCATTTCTTTTCATACTGAACGGGGAAATCATTCAATACTTGCTCTGCCATATCTATAGCTATCTTCTCATTGTCATTTAATAGCGGTAAAAGCGAACCCGCCAAAGCAGAAATATTCCACTGTGCAATTTTTGGTTGATTATTGAAACGATATCTACCTTGAGTATCAATCGAACTAAAAGCTGTATTTGGATCATAACTATTTATAAAAGCGCATGGACCATAATCTATAGTTATTCCAGGAATAGACATGTTATCGGTATTCATCACTCCATGAATAAATCCTACACGCATCCAATTTACAATCAAATCAATTTGAAGCTCTTGCACTTTTCTTAAAAAGGACAACGCTAGATTCTCAGTACTCCTTAACTTCGGAAAGTGACGATCAATTGCATAATCAAGTATGCTCTGCACTCCTTCTTTACCTAAGAATTGACGAGCATACTCAAATGTACCTACGCGAAGGTGACTGTCACTGATTCGAGTCAAAACACCCCCTGGAAAATGCATTTCTCTACGGACTGATTCACCTGTAGATACGACTGCTAAACTGCGAGACGAAGGAATATTTAACGCATGCATTGACTCGCTCATCAGGTATTCACGTAACATGGCGTGTAACGTTCCACGACCATCTCCTTGACGCGAGAAAGTAGTTCTGCCGGCCCCTTTCAATTGAATATCAAAACGAGTCCCTTCAGATGAAACAATTTCTCCCAATAAAAGAGCACGTCCATCACCTAACTTTGTAAAATGACCAAATTGATGACCTGCATAAGCTTGCGCAATAGGTGATGAACCTTTAGGAATCATATTTCCCGCTAAAACTTGAACCAACTCAGTCTCATTTTTTACCAAATCGTCAACACCAAGTGTTTTCGCCAGCGCGTTATTGTAAACAACAATTCTTGGATCTTCAACACTTTGAGGCAGACTCTCCGAATAAAACGATTTTGGCAGCTCTTTATAGCTTTGCTCGAGATTCCAATTTGATGATGAAGTTTGCTTTTCGTCCATAAATAATTAACGCTCGTAAATCAATATTGTTGGCTACAAAATTATATAAAAACTATCTGTTTACTCCAGAATAGAATTTGAAGAATAAAAAAGAAAACACAATAAATGACCTTTTAGAAAAACGGCAAAAGAAGTCTTCTTGTATACGTTGTTCTATGAATACGAATGACTATTTTAGCCCGAAATCTAGGATATTTTAATATCTCTAATACGTTGAGTTAATGAAAAAGATTGCACTAAAAAAAGGAAAAGAAAATTTCTTGGAAAGAAGACATCCATGGATATTTTCTGGCGCTATCCAAAGTGAGACATCGGTAATTGAAGATGGAGAACTTATTGAATTAACGGACTTTAAGGGAGATTTTTGTGCAATAGGTTTTTTTCAACCTGGTTCTATTGCAGTTCGAATCCTCAGTTTTGAGGACCGACCTATAGATCAATCTTTTTGGGATAATCGTATTCGAAAAGCAGTTTCTTTAAGAAGAGAATTAGGATTAATGAATAAAGACAACACTATTTGTAGACTAGTTCACGGAGAAGGAGATTTATTAACCGGGCTAATATTAGATTTTTACAATGGTGTTGTAATTCTTCAAGCTCATGCTGTGGGAATGTACAATCATCGAGAATCTATTTCCAACAGCCTTCAAAAAGCAATTGGAACACATCTAAAAGCTATTTACTCAAAAAGTAAGGAAACGCTTCCAGAAAGAGTCAATGCAGAAGATGGGTACCTCTTCGGAGAATGTGAAACCCCTCATATCGCTAAAGAATTCGGACACTCTTTTTCTATTGACTGGACATCAGGACAAAAAACTGGTTTTTTCATTGACCAAAGGGAAAACAGAAAATTACTAGGTCAATTCTCTAAAGGTAAAAAGGTGTTAAACACCTTCTGTTATTCTGGAGGATTCAGTATTTACGCTTTGGCAAACGGAGCAAAAGAAGTGCACTCCATTGATAGTTCTGCAAAAGCCATTGATTTAACTGAAAAAAACGTAGAATTACTTGAGTTTGAAGGTGAGCACAAATCGATTGTAGCGGATGCCGTAAAATATATGAATGATCTAGAGGAGAAATTCGATATTATCGTTCTCGACCCACCAGCTTTTGCGAAACATAAGAACAAGCGACATCAAGCAATTAAAGCATATACACGACTCAACGCTAACGCAATCAGACAAATTAATACAGGAGGTACAATATTTACATTTTCATGCTCTCAAGTTGTTGATCCTTATCAATTTGAAAAAGCCGTGATCAATGCAGCAATTAAAGTAGGAAGAACAGTACAAATTCTTTATCATTTGCACCAGCCAGCGGACCATCCTGTGAGTGCGTTTCACCCTGAAGGAGAATATTTAAAAGGGTTAATACTTAAAGTAGAATGAGACTTTCCAATTCGTATGGGAAAATTTTATCGATAAGTGCCCCATTGATGCTTGGAACATTCATCCAGTCTATCGTAATGATAACGGATGCTTCATTTTTAAGCCGATATAGCACCGTTAGCTTTGATGCAAGTGGAAATGCTGGATTGATATATATCACACTATTCATGGGACTCACAGGATTAGGCGATGCTGGTCAAATCGTTATGGCCAGAAGAATAGGTCAAAACCTAAAAGAAACCGTAAATGGTTTCCTTCAGTCTAATTTCATCACACTCTTTTTCTTTGCTACAATCTTCTACTACATAGTTCAGCTATTAGTGCCTGACATGCTTATGTCCTACTCTAAACATCAAGAAATTGCAAGTGAGCAAATTTCATTTTTATCAATCCGAAGTTTAGGATTTTTTGTTGGAGCGCTTTTACTTTCGCTTAATGCTTTCTTTATGGCAATCGGAAAGACGTGGGTCATTATGCTAAGTACAATTCTTTTTGCTGGGACGAATATTGTTTTAGACAAACTGCTGATTTTTGGTTTCTGGGATATTCCTGCAATGGGAATAGAAGGTGCTGCATTAGCAAGTGTAATTGCAGAGGCGGTCGCTGCATTCGTACTAGTCTTTATACTCTTATTTAGTCAAGATCGTAGAAACTTCGACCTTTTTAATGAACTAGACATTAAGATAAAACACATAAAACGACTTTTATCTGTTGGGCTACCTTTAATGATTCAGGGTTTTTTCGCGCTAGCAACATGGACGGTTTTCTTTACTTGGATTGAACAGTCAAGTTCTTACGACCTAACAGTATCTCAAAATATACGCGTGGTATATTTCCTTGCTTTTGTTCCCATCTTTGGGTTTGGAGCAACTACAAAAACATACATAGCTCAATATATGGATCAAAAGGATCGCTCATTAATCCCAATTACAATAAAGCGAATTCAGGTTTTAACATTATTATTCCTATTGGTCTTTTTCCATGGAGCAATTCTTTATCCAGAAACATTGATTAGTATAATCAATCCAAAAGAGGCATATTTAGAAGACAGTGCTAGTGTATTGCGCCTCGTTTTTGGATCCTTTTTAATATTCGGTTTCACGACACCTTATTTCCAAACCATAAATGGCTCAGGAAACACTAGGGTAACTTTATTAATCGAAATTTCAGCCATAATCATATATCTCATATTTGCATATGTTTTCATCAAAATGTGGAATTGGAATATATTACCTGTGTGGTCGGTGGAGTATATTTATTTCGGTACGATTGGCTTGTTTTCCATATTATATTTACGTTTTTTTGACTGGAGAAAAAAGGAGTATTAAATGGAAAATAAAGAGTTCAAGATTGTATTTATGGGTACCCCGGAATTTGCTGTGGCTACCTTAGACGCTTTAAATAAAAATGGATATGACCTAGTAGGGGTTATTACAGCTCCTGATAGACCAGCAGGTAGAGGTCAAAAAGTTAGACAAAGTGCCGTAAAGGAGTATGCTGTTGAAAACACACTTCACATCATGCAACCCGAAAATCTAAAAGATGAATCTTTTGTAAAAGAATTGTCAAGTCTAAAGGCAGATCTTTTTGTGGTTGTAGCCTTTAGAATGTTGCCAAAAATGGTGTGGAGTATTCCTTCCAAAGGAACTATAAATCTGCACGGCTCATTACTACCTCAGTATAGAGGAGCTGCACCGATAAACTGGGCAGTTATTAATGGTGAAAACGAAACTGGTGTGACTACTTTCTATATTGATGAAAAAATAGATACAGGCGATGTCATTCAACAGAAAAGTATACCTATAACTGATAATATGACGGCAGGAGAGCTTCACGACTCAATGATGCATATAGGAGCAGATCTGGTTGTACAAACTGTAGGTGATATTAAAAATGACAGTATCACAACTAAAAAACAAGATTTCTCAACGGACCTTAAACACGCTCCAAAAATCTTTAGGAAAGATTGTAAAATTGATACGAGTAAAAGTATACAGGATGTTCATAATCTAATACGAGGGATGTCCCCTTATCCGGCAGCTTGGCTATCAATAAAAGATAATAGAGGAAAAAAGAAATCTTTGAAATTATTTCAAAGTGAGATTCAAGAAAACGTTGAAGGGGGTGAAGCTAGCTTGTATTCTAAAGAGAATGAGCTCTTCCTTAGACTGAAGGATGGAGTGTTAAAAATACTTGTAGTCCAATTGGAAGGAAAGAAAAAAATGGATAGTCAGCAACTCCTAACAGGCTATAAACCTGGAGATTGGGCCATAATAACGAATTAAACCGTGATTTGATTAAATTCTCGTCAAAATAGCGACTCAATAATTACATGATCAAGAATCAAGTTATTTCCTAAAACACAGTATTCATCGAAGAAAAAAGATACTTAGTCTGAAGCTGAATCATTAAAAACAGGAAACACTTTTCGTGTATGATCAACGCAAACGCAGTGAAATAAGCCATTTCAAGGGTACTTATCCACATTTTGACAGTTTTATCAACATTTTATATGTTTTTTTTGCTCAATTGCTTGCCAGTGCTGGATATTCATATATATTTGTTCGAGTATAATTTTTTAACAAACAAAAACCATAACTATG
>CBFHXS010000024.1:0-26716 GCA_965659845.1 Brumimicrobium sp. | reverse complement strand
GGTAAGGTTGGAGCAGACTTTTTTCTTCATGAAAATCATGTTATTGGATTATCTGCCAGCGGGACATATAACGATCGGATCAGACGCGGAAAGCAAACAAATGCATTGAGTTACAATGATGTGCTCTTTCAGTTTTGGGACCGCCTTGTTTATGATCCAAGGAATCGACAGTCTGTAGATGTTAATTCTGATTACAAATGGGACTTTGATGAAGAAAAGGGAAATTTTATTTTCTCGGGAACTTATTCAACGAGTAAAGAGAAATCCATAGGGCGTTTTAGAGAATATTACTTTGAGGCGGATAGCTCCGAGTCTGATGAACATTATCGTTTTCAAAATCAAGAGAGAAATGAGTTGAATAGTACTTTTACTTTGAGTGCGGATGTTGTGCGTAATTTTTCAAAAACCCTGAAGTTTGAAGCCGGCTTGAAATCAATTATTAATCGGCAGCAAGAATCGAACTACCTAGAGTATTTCGATACAATAACTGATCAGGTGATTCCTGACCCAAATGTGAATAATACGCTTGCTTTTGATGAGGATATATACTCAGCTTACGGCATTTTTGGACATCAGTTAGCTCGGAAGTTCAAGTATCAAGTTGGTGTTCGACTTGAGCAGGCTTTTACAGAACCTCGTTTGGTGAATACTGGTGAAACCTTTGAAAATGATTACTTTAGTTTTTTCCCTTCTGCGCACATCGTTTATGGTAATGATACAATGGGAGAGGTTTTCATGAGTTACAGTCGTCGTATTAACCGACCAAGCTCCAGGTCACTAAATCCATTTCCTATTTATAGTGATCCTTTGAATCTTCGTCAAGGAAATCCTGCTTTGCAACCGGAATATATCAATTCTTACGAGTTAGGGTATGAGAAATTTTGGAAAAAGCTGTCACTTACAAATACCGTTTATTTTAAACAGACTGTTGATAGAATTCAACGGATCCGAAGGTTTTTTGAAGACGGTAGAAGTGTGACCACTTTCGCGAATGTAGATGAGAGCTACGACGTTGGTCTCGAAATCATTGGTACCTATAACCCCTTTAGTTGGTTGAAGAATACAATAGCTTTCAATGCTTTTGAAAGTCGACTGTCTGCTGATATCGATGGAACTCAGTTAAGAAATAGGGGGGTGTCTTGGGATGTTAAACTCAATACTTCTATTTCACTATTGGACAATACTACGGCTGTACAAATCAATGCTCAATATATTGCCCCAAGGTATACTGTTCAAGGCTTTTATCAACGTAACCCTGGAATTGATGTTGGATTTACTCGCTTGTTGCTAGATAAAAAACTAACCTTAGGTGTAAGGATAACAGATATCTTCGATCAAAAAGGATTTTACTTTGAGATCAATGATGATGTCGTTCGACAAGTTACAGATTATAAATGGACCACAAGAAGGCTCTATCTTTCGCTTTCTTATAAATTCAATAATATCAATACGCGTGATGCCAAGTTGCGTAAGAAAATTGAGAATGCAAGAATCAAAGAGTAGCAGTTGTTTCATCTGATATTTATATCATGTGGATACAGGTTTGAATCTTATTTCTGCTATTTTTGTAAAAATCTATATCTATGGCAGTAAAACTGGGAATCATACGAGAAGGAAAAACTCCGCCAGACAAGAGAGTTCCTTTAACTCCGAAGCAATGCAAAGAAGTTAAGGGTCGATTTGACAATCTAACTATAGTAGTTCAGGAAAGTCCTATTCGTGCTTTTTCAGATGAGGCCTATCGTAAGGAAGGTATAGAAGTTGTAAAAGATCTTTCAGATTGTGATATAATCATGGGGGTGAAAGAAGTCAATATTGATGACCTCATCCCAAATAAACAATTCTTTTTCTTTTCACATACGATTAAGAAACAGCCTTATAACAGGGGGCTTTTGCAAGCGGTCATAAAAAATAAAATCCAGTTAACAGATTACGAAGTACTTACGAAACCGACTGGCACAAGATTGATTGGATTTGGGCGTTATGCAGGTGTTGTAGGGTGTTACAATGGGTTTAGAACTTTTGGGCTTAAAAATGGCCTTTATGAGTTAATGCCAGCTCATGAATGTGATGATCGTAAAGCAATGGAAGCCGAGCTTAGTAAAGTGAAACTTCCCTCGAATACTAAAATCGTTATGACTGGTTTTGGAAGAGTAGGACACGGTGCTCGAGAGATCATTGAGTTGTTGCCTATAAATGAAGTAAGTCCTGAGGAGTTTTTACAAGAATCATTCGATCATCCAGTATATACGCATTTAACTGTTGAAGACTATTTTGTTCGAGCAGATGGCGAGGAATTTGATAAAAGAGCTTTCTTCAAAAGTGGTGAAGGTCATAAATCTACCTTTCCAAAATATTTGAAAGAGTCAGATCTATTCATTGCTTGTCATTTTTGGAAAGAAGGATCTCCCTTTTTGTATACAAGAGAAGATTTAAAGGCTCCGGATATTCGTACAAAAGTGGTTGCTGATATTTCATGTGATATTGATGGTCCTGTAGCTTCTACAATACGGCCAAGTACTATCGCTGATCCTATCTACGGATATAACCCAGCCACTGAGAGTGAAGATCATTTTAATAAGGATGGAGTGATTGCTGTGATGGCAGTTGATAACCTTCCATGTGAACTACCTAAAGATGCTTCTGAAGACTTTGGTAGTGAATTAATTAAACACATCTTACCAGCTTTATTGAGTGATGATCCTCAAAATATTATAGGTAGAGGTTCTGAGACAACCAAGGATGGAGCGCTTTCTGAACATTTTACATACCTGCAGGACTATCTTGAAGGTAAAGAATAGAAGAAATCATTTATGACCAATATTTTTAGTGATATACCAATTTGGGCTATAGCTGTTTGGAGTATATTCTCCTTCGCGTTGTCTTGGTATTATTACAGAAAGAAATCGTGGCTTAAAGAGGTGAATCCTTTTATGCGTCGAACTATGTTTGTTACGCGCGGTCTTTCATTGAGTCTTATAGGGCTTTTGCTCGCAAATATATTGATTCGATCTACTGAAATAGATCAAAATGATCCTTATTTGATTACGATTATCGACAATTCTTCTTCTATGTTGAATTATAAGGATAGTCTTGATGTTAAAACTCAGATACAAGCATTAAGTGAAGATTTAGAATCTTCTTTTGAAGATCATTATAATAAATTAACTTATACTTTAAATGAGTCTATTGAAAATACTGATTCATTGAGTTTTGATCTTGAAAATTCTGATCATTCCTCAGTATTGAATAATGTATATAACGAGTATTATGGTCGTAATATAGGTGCTATAGTTTTCATCTCTGATGGTAACTATAATGAAGGAGTTCGCCCGACATTTGCTACTGAAAAATTTAAAAATATTCCAATATATACGATAGGTGTTGGTGACACTATTCAAAAGACGGATCAACGTATACAGAACATAGTTGCAAATGATATTGCATTTCTTGATAATAGTTTCCCAATTGAGGCAACGATTGAAGGCGCAAAGCTCGCCGGTGAACCGTTCACGGTATCACTTCTAGAAGATGGTAAAGAGCTTGAAAAAAAAGAGTTCAAACATGCTGACCAAAACTTAAGCCTTTCTAAGATTAAATTTATAGTTAACGCTAAGTCAGCGGGTGTTCATGAATATACTTTGAAGGTATCTATTCAAGAGGATGAGTATAACGTCGAGAACAATGTAAAGAGGGTATACCTCGAAGTATTAGATGATCGAAGCAAAGTTTTATTGTTAGCAGAAGGTCTGAACCCAGATCTTGGTGCCATCAAAATGGCGCTTGCAGAAGAACAGAACTTAGAGATAGAAGTTGTCGCTGTTAAAGATTTTGAAAAGATTGAGAGACTCCAATCTTATGATTTAATTGTATGGCATAACCCAGGTAGTAGAAGAGATAAAAAGGTTATGCAGATGGTTTCTAGATCAAATAAACCAATTTGGTACATCATAGGACCTAAAACTTCTCAGCAAACCTTGGATCAATTGCGATTAGCTCCTTTAATTCAAACCACGGGTCAAAAGGATAATATTGGGATAGCAGTCAATACAAGCTTTAACTTATTTGAGCTAAGTCAGAGCGCCGTTAAGGCTATAAATGATTTCCCTCCATTGGTTGCGCATTATGGGAAAGTCAAATATCCCAAGGTTTCATCTGTACTAGGGTATCAAAAAGTAGGGAATATAGCTAAACCTGAACCGATATTTTTCTTCGGAGAAAAGGAAGAGAAATACGCTGTTACATATGGGAATGGACTTTGGAATTGGAGACTCGGAAGTTATCAGCAGAATGGATCTCATGAGGCTTTTAACGAATTGATTCAGAAGACAGTTCAATACTTGATAATCAAAGAGAATAAGAGTAGGTTGCGTATAAGTGTGCCTAAAGAAATGAATACTGCGCAAGAAACTGTTGTTAATGCTCGCTTTTATAACGAGAGTTATGAGCCAATAACAGATCCACCAGTCAATTTAATACTTACAAAGAATGATCAAACTTCATTTGAATATGCATTCTTAGCGTTGGATGATTTTTATGAGCTTGATCTTGGGAAATTGGACTATGGTCGTTATTCATGGGAGGCCAATGTTTCATATAATGGAGAGTCATTTTCAAAGAGGGGGAGTTTTGCAGTGGATGAAGTCGTTTTAGAGTCTCAATCAACACGATCAGATCATCAATTATTGAATCAGATAGCTATTAATCAGAATGGTAAGTTTTATCAATTGAAAGAAGCTAAAGGTATGATTGAAGATCTTAAAAATCGAAAAGATATAACTCCAGTATCATATGAGCAGTCAACATATCAAAAGCTGATGGATAACTTATGGTGGTTTGTAATTTTGATCCTTTTGATAGGAGGAGAGTGGGTTCTCAGGAGGTATAATGGTGGTTATTGATTAAGTGTGAGTTATATTAATTAGCCTTTTGCTTTAATGCTTTAACAGATCTTTCTATTCCCTCCAGTGTCAATGGGAACATTCTATTCTTCATTATTTTCTTGATCATTCCAATAGACTCGGTAAACTTCCATTCATCTTGGGGTACAGGATTCAACCAAACGAAATGAGAAAACTTTGAAGTAAAACGCTCAAGCCAAACTTTTCCAGCTTCATCGTTATAATGCTCAACACTTCCCATTTTTGAGAAAATCTCATAAGGTGACATAGAGGCGTCACCGACGAATATAACCCTATAGTCATCATTAAATGTGTTAAGAATGGATTGGGTAGAGATTTTATCATCCCAACGTCGAACGTTGTCCTTCCATACATTTTCGTAAAGACAATTATGGAAATAATAGAACTCTAAATGCTTGAACTCATACTTAGCTGCGGAAAAGAGTTGAGAGCATAATTCAATATGATCGTCCATCGAACCTCCGATATCAAAAAGAATTAGTACTTTGATTACATTCTTCTTTGAAGGTACCATTTCAACTTCAAGCATTCCCGCATTCTTAGATGTCGTTCTTATTGTACCTTCTAAGTCGATTTCTTCTTTTTTACCTTCTCGACTTAACAACCTTAATTTTCGAAGGGCCATTTTCATGTTCCGCGTCTCTAGTTCAACATCGTTTGTGAGGTCTTTAAACTGTCTTTTATCCCAAACTTTAACTGCTCTACGGTGACGACTTTCGTCTTGTCCAATTCTTATTCCTTCAGGGTTGTAGCCATAAGCTCCAAAAGGTGATGTTCCTCCTGTTCCTATCCATTTACTTCCTCCTTGGTGTCTTTCTTTTTGTTCCTTTAAGAGGTCTTTTACTCGGTCAAGTAGATCACTAAGGTCGCCGTTGTTTTTGATCTTTTCAAGTTCTTCCTTTGAGAAGAGTCGTTCTCCATTCTTTTTCAGCCAGTCTTCCGGAATGTTGTAAATATCTGAAGACTGAATTTGCTCAATCCCTTTGAAATAAGCTCCAAACAAAGCGTCAAATCTGTCCAGATGTTTTTCATTTTTTATAAGAACCGTTCTAGCTAAGAAATAAAAGTTATCAATATTGTAAGATGCGACATCTTTATTGAGCGCCTGCAATAAATCAAGATATTCCTTAAGAGTAACTGGAACTTTTTGATTTCGTAGTAAAAGAAAGAAGTCTAAAAACATCTATCGAACTACTTGTTTGTCGTGTTCATTCTTCAAAAGCGATCCTTTGAATGGGATTCCTTTTTCACCATTCAATACCTGGTCTAGCTCACTTTCATTGATCTTGCCAACTAAAAGAAGCTTTATCCAATCAATTAGCTCACTTGTCGAAGGCTTCTTTTTAATGTTGCGCTGCTCTCGAATTGCGCAAAAGATATTTAGTGCTCGCTGAAGAAGCTCTTTGTCTAAATCAGGGTAGTGTACATCAACTATCTGTTGAAGTGTTTCACGATCTGGGAATGATATGTAATGAAAGAAACATCTACGTAGAAACGCATCAGGAAGTTCTTTTTCGTTATTTGAAGTGATGATGATTATTGGCCGATGTTTGGCCTTAACTTCTTCACCGGTCTCATAACAGAAGAATTCCATTTTGTCCAACTCTAAAAGAAGATCATTCGGAAATTCAATATCTGCTTTGTCAATTTCATCTATCAATAAAATGACTTGCTCGTCAGATTCGAAAGCTTGCCAGAGTTTACCTTTTTTGATGTAATTGGAAATATCGTCAACTTTCTCATTCCCCAACTGAGAATCTCTTAATCTTGAAACTGCATCGTATTCATAGAGTCCTTGCTGAGCAGTAGTTGTTGACTTTACATGCCAGGTAATGATTCTTTTATTCAGTGCTCCAGATATTTCATGAGCTAGAAGTGTTTTCCCTGTTCCTGGCTCACCTTTAATCAATAATGGTTTTTCAAGTTGAATAGCTGCATTCACTGCAATAGATAGGTCCTCAGTTGAAATGTAATTTTCAGTACCTGTAAACGTGTTCATGATCTTGATAATTTTGTTTGCAAAACTAAAAAAACAGAAAGTTCTACCTAGTCAATTTCAGAAGAAGAAATTACTGAACGATTGTAGGTTTAATAAGGTCTGTTGTTGTTTCGAATTTGGCTCCATCAGCAGACGCCATGGTGATCTTAATAGTCACACTAGATGGGATAGATGATGCAAGATTCCGAACATTGTATTTCATTTGAGTCTTGCCTTTCCCTGACAAATCTATGCTTAATTGCTCCTTAGAAAGACGTTGAATAACCTCGTCTTCAGCATTCATCATAACGAATTGAGATACGCTCCAGTCTGCACTTAATGGATTACCTCCATTATCCAAAGTAACGATTGCATAATTCTTAGAGCTACCATCAGTAGTGGGCATATTATTTATAATTATTTCGACTGATGCTGTCATAGTCTTGATGTCTGGATTTGATTGATTTTTCTTAGTTCCACAAGAAAACAACACAAGCAAACTGAGTACTAATAATATTTTCATGACCTAATTTTTACAGAGATTTCCATATCAAATATAGCAACAATTTCATCCTTTGTGTTTCGACATTCAACGCGTACCATTTGATTTACACGCTCCTTAGTTTCTTTAGCCTTTATGAAAGTCTTCTCAACAATATCGCCATCTTTAGATAAAAAGAAAACATCTGTCATCGCTCTTTGTAAGAATTCAGCTTTAACTGATTTAAATGCAAATGAAACTTTAGCGCCTTCTCTGTTGGCAAAGTAGTAGGCGTGGAGCCCTGCAGCTATATCCGCACCAACAGAGAGGCTTCCAAAATACATTGACTTTAGATGATTTTTTGTTCGTCTTCTCAGGCGAATCTTGACTAAAGACTGTTCGTCATCAAGCTGAAGTAATTTAGGTTTCACATAGGCTATCATAGGTATTTGAACAATTCCCATGAGCCAAAGCATGCGCCTCATTTTTGAAAGACTCGTTTTACTTTGCGGCATTATGATAATCGTTTACGAGTTCTTCAATGATTTCTTTGATTGGGCGAACGGACTTAACATGCTCGATACTTGGGCCGGCACACCAGAGTGTTTTATAGGTAGCACCGAAAGCAGCTTTCCTGAGCGATTTCATTCCTTTCATGAAGGTTAACGCCTTTACCCATTTCTTCAATTTTTTATTCTTATTCAATAGTCTTTCTAGCCAATTCTGCTTCGTACCGATTTTCTCTACATATGGAGTTTTTATAACTGTACATGGAGTTCCTGAGAGTTTGGTGGTCATGACAATATCATCCTTTCCATAATCTACACAAGCTTGCTTATAATCGTCTGTTACTCCTGCCTCTGTAGAAGCAATAAATATTGATCCCATAGAGAATCCATCGGCTCCAATATCCATGAATTCTTTGATCTCTTTACCTGTTCCAATTCCTCCTGCCGAAATAACCGGGATAGAGCAATTCTTCTTCAGTTCAGGTATAAGATCTTTGTATGATATTTTTCCTGCGTGACCTCCAGCTTCCTTATTTACAGCAATTAATGCATCTGCTCCTAATGCTTCAACCTTTTTAGCATACTTCAGGTCTGTTACATCACAGAACACCTTTACACCGTGTTGGTGTGCTTTATTTATTGTTTCTTCAGGGGAGCCAAGACTAGTTATTATATAATCAACCTTTTCTTCACAGATTACTTCCAATTGTTCTTTATACAAGAAGTTACTTTTGTTAACGATCAAGTTAATACCTAAAGGCCCGCCTGCCTCTTTTTTTATTGTTCGAATCGCTTCTCTTAATTCATCCGTCGTTCGATAATTGAGTGCTGGTACTGCTGCAGTAGCGCCTGCTTTTATACCAGCTATTAACATCTCTACATTGGAAACGAGAAACATTGGAGCGATAATAATTGGATAGTCTATTCCAAGAAGATCACTCAATGGAGCTTTTATTTTATCTAAGTTCATGAGACGAATTTAACTATTTTTCTATGCATACACAATAAATCAGTCGTAAAAGTCATTGTTTTTCCATTCATTTCAGAAAGCAAACTATTTGCAACTAGATGTGTTATTTTTGTATTGTGAATCGGTGGATTATAATATCGACATTCTTGTTTTCGCTGAATACAGCGTTGTCTCAAAGCTGTGTTCTCGAAGGTGTTATTCTAGATAATGAGAGTGTTGAGCCAATTGAATTTGCTGAGGCTGTTGTTCTCGGTGGGAATTCAGGAGCAACTTCTGATGAGAATGGTTCTTTTCAACTTTCATTAAAATGTGAGGATTCTGTAACGCTAAAATTTCGTGCAATTGGTTATGTGACTATTGAGAAAACCTTCTTCTTAACTAAAACAAAGAAAATTGAAATCCGGCTTTCGAACGACCAGGAGGTTAAAGATTTCGAGGTAGTCGATGTTTACGGTGAAGACAAGAATGCAAATGTTTCAGATGTTCAGGTAGGTAAAATAGCACTGGACATGGAAGAAGTTAAAAGACTCCCTGCATTTCTTGGAGAAGTAGATGTCATCAAAACACTTCAATTGACTCCTGGAGTTTCATCTGCTGCAGAAGGTACTCAAGGTTTCTATGTTAGAGGAGGTTCTCCGGATCAAAATCTCGTGCTACTTGATGGTACTCATGTATACAATGCCTCCCATTTGTTTGGTTTCTTTTCTGTCTTTAATGTTGACGCAATCAACAATGTAGAATTGATCAAAGCAGGAATTCCAGCCCGTTATGGTGGACGATTATCATCCGTACTCAATATAAATACAAATGTGGGAGATAACCAACGATTTGGTGGTAGTGGAGGAATAGGGCTTATTTCTTCACGATTAACCTTGGAAGGGCCAATACAAAAAGATAAAGGTTCTTTTTTGGTCTCTGGTCGAAGAACTTATCTTGATGTCGTAACTAAGCCTTTCATTCCTGAAGATGCTAATTTCAGTGGAACGGGTTATTACTTTTATGATTTGAATGTTCGAATGGATTATAAACTTTCTCCTAAGGACAAGATTTATTTCAGTGGTTATTATGGAAAAGATGATTTTACATTTTCAACAGGGAGTGAGGACTTTACAGTTGATATGCCTTGGGGGAATGGAATAGCGACATTAAAATGGAATCATGTTTTTAACGAAAAACTCCTACTTACTACAAGCGCTTCTCTGACAGATTATCAATTTGCTTTTAATTCTGGACAAGATGAATTTAGAATAGGAGTAAATAGTGGAATCCGAGATTATAATGGAAAAATGAACCTGCAATATAAGCCTAACCCAAGGCATGAGATAAATGCAGGATTGGATTATGTATATCATATATTTACTCCGATTTCCGTGAGTGCTGATCAGGGAGATACTGATTTTGATCTCGGCAACGCACAGCAACTACTGAGTCACGAGTCGGCTATTTACATCTCTGATCAGTTCAGTATAACTGAAAATTGGGAAGTCTATGCTGGCTTGCGTTATAGTTTTTATCATCAAGTTGGTCCTTTTACACGATTTGTTGAAGAAGGTGTCGGTGTGGCTGACAGCGTGATAAACTATCCGACAGGTGAGATTATTTCAGAATACCAGTTTTTTGAACCTAGATTTTCTACGCGTTATATGTTCAACGATAAGAACTCCATAAAAATGGGCTGGAATCGAAATGCACAATATGTTCATTTGGCAAGTTTAAGTGCTATTTCATTGCCAACAGATATTTGGTTTCCTACTACAGATAAAATCGCCCCACAAACCGGATGGCAAGGTTCTCTTGGTTATTTTAGAAATTTTGAGGATAACAGTTATGAAGCATCTGTTGAGGTATATTACAAGGCGATGAATAATCTCGTTGCTTTCCGAGAGGGGGTGTTGCCTCAAGAGAATGCGCAATCGAATACGGATAACTTACTAACACAAGGAGAAGGATATAGTTACGGCGTAGAGTTCTTTTTCAAAAAGAAAGTTGGTGACCTTACGGGCTGGGTAGGTTATACTTGGTCCAAAACTGAACGTAGATTTGAGGAGATAATGAATAATGAATTCTTCCCAGCAAAGTATGATCGACGTCATGATCTTTCTTTGGTAGCAACCTATGAATTAAATGAGCATTGGACATTTGGAATGGCTTTCGTTTATGCTACTGGAAATACAATCACGCTCCCAACCAGTTGGTATTTGCATAATGGTGATGTACAGTATGAATTTGAAGATAGGAATGCCTCTAGACTTCCAGATTATCACAGGCTTGATTTATCGGCGACTTGGTATGATTCACCGACAAAAGAAATAATGAATTTTGAGAAAGGTAAATTGGTTACTGTGAAGAAGAGATTTAGACACAATTTTAATTTTTCAATATACAATGTCTATTCTCGTCAGAATCCTTTTTTCTTATTTGTTGAAAATGGAGGTAGTTTAGCTGAAGGTAATTTCAACCTCAGTGTTCAGCAAGTTTCGCTTTTCCCTATTTTACCAAGTGTGACATGGAATTTTGAATTTTAATATGAAGAGTATAATATACATATCTGTTTTGTTACTTGTTTCATTTGCTTGTACAAAGGAAGTGGATATTTATATTCCTGAGCATCAAGAGCAACTTGTTGTCGACGGTAGGATCGAAACAGGTGGGTTTCCTATTGTACTTCTATCCAAATCCACTGATATTTATGGTCAAACTGATGTTAATCAGGTATTGGAGAGCTTTGAGTCCGGTGCAATCATTACTATTTCTGACGGAACGAACCAGGTTGTTTTAGACGAAATATGCTCTAATAGTTTGCCGCCATCTGTAGCCTCTGCATTTGCAGCTTTTTTTGGTATTGAAGAAAGTGAACTGGGAAATTTTGATTTATGTTTATACACCACCACAGATCCTGCTATTGTTGGTGAAATAGGGAAGACGTATTCAATGAATATCGATTATGAAAATGAAATTTATCAAGCTGAAACTACAATTCTTCCTCCGGTCCCGTTAGATTCTATATACTGGAAAGAGGACCCAGACAATCCAGATAACGGGTTTTGTTGGGCTACGCTTACAGACCCTGCAGGACAAGGAGATTCTTATTTCTGGGAGGCACGTCGTATTCATGCCAATCTTGAAGGAAACCCAACAGATGAGTTGTTTCAAAACACTTTTAACCCTGCTTTCACCGATGATTTTTTTGACGGACTATCGATTGATTTCGCATATGAAAACCCTCAAGGCTTTACTGATGAATCTTTAGCACAAAATGAACGAGGGTATTATCAACGTCAAGATAGTGTGGTTATTAAGTTCTCTAAGATAGACCTTGGAGTATATGAATTCATGGAGAAGAAATACACTCAGCTTCAGACGGGTGGAAGTCCTTTTGCAACACCTTTGAATATACCTTCTAATATTTCCAACGGAGCAAGAGGAGTTTGGGCTGGATTTTCTACCACCTATGATACGTTGTACTGCGTCGAATAATTAATGATTCCAGAGGTCTATGGAGATACTCGAGCCGATGAAAAGAAATTCCATAGGAGCATCCACATATAAATTAGGCGAAGGAAAGATTCCAACACTTGTTTCACGATTCTGCATATAACGCCCTTCTAGTCTCAGCTGTATGAGTTCGTGAAGTTGAAAATCTATATTCGCAGATAAACCGAAGATATCCAAAAAAGAATAACCAGGATATATAGAGATCACTTCACTTGGATCAGAGAAATATTCACCTCTAATTGTCGCTGAAATTTTCTCAGTGAAAGAATAGGAGAACTGGGCAATGTAGGCTTGCCAATTGGCGATTTTATTATTCAAGGTTTCATCGCGACCAAAGTCAGCTCCAAAAATCAATGAAGTTTTATCGGTCTCTCTTTTAGCATAAAAATTATGATAAATTCGTTCGTTTACCGTGAATGTGGGGTATTCTGACCAAGGATAGTCAATTTGAACACGTAGCTGGCCTATAAATGAGCTACTATTGATTGTCCATTTTTTATTAGGATGATATTGTATAGTGTGTCCAAAAGAGGGGTGACCAAAAGTTATTTTTTGCCATCCATTCGACGCGAGTAATTCAAAATGCCATTTTTCATTATGAGTTGTATAGCCCAGTTTAGCGGCATTCAGGTAATAAGGAGAGCTCTCAGCAAGTAAACCTCTTGTCATTGCTTGGTTTGAGGTGCCTATAACACTTTCGAAGCCCAGATTGGATTCCATTACACCAACATCTAACCAAAGGTCATGATACTTCAATATTTTGTAGCCAAAATTAGCCTCATAAATATTGTTGAGTCCAGCAGGTTCATTAATATTAAATGTAGCATAATTACCGGCGATGAATGAAATTGAAGAACGAACACGTCTATAATCAAAATCAGCTCCAATTATCGCGGTATTTAAACCGATCTCATTCATTTTTTTATGATTGTAAAGGAAATCAGGGCGATTTTTACTGTCGGTATCAAATGCATTTATCCCCCAATATGCCTCGGCAAAAGCTTTTGGTGTAGTGTTGTTTTTAATAATTTTTGACCAATCTTTTTGACCGTACAAGAATGAGTTGATGATTATACTTAAAGATATGGTAATTAATGTTTTAGTATTCATTATTTAGATATTGTGTTTAAGTGTTTGTTGCTGTCTTTTGTTCGGTAAAACAGCTTTAGTCGTTTGCTCACCTATTAACGACCTATCGTGTATAACCTTCACAAATTAAATGAAAATTATGCGTATATCTACATTATATTTGTTTGGATCCTTATAAATGCATTAATATGGCCGATAATTCTAACTATACTGAAGATAATATACGGTCCTTGGATTGGAAAGAGCATATTCGTATGCGACCTGGGATGTATATTGGTAAGCTGGGAGATGGTTCTTCCGCAGATGATGGTATTTATATTTTGATGAAAGAAGTAATCGACAACTGTATCGATGAATTCGTCATGGGAAATGGTAGGAAGGTCGAGATCAAAGTTAAAGATGGTACTGTTTCGGTTCGTGATTATGGACGAGGAATCCCCTTAGGGAAAGTTGTTGATGTTGTCTCTAAGATCAATACTGGTGGTAAGTATGATTCAAAGGCATTTAAGAAGTCGGTAGGATTAAACGGGGTGGGTACAAAGGCTGTAAATGCCTTAAGTTCCCATTTCATGGTTTATTCCGTTAGAGAAGGAGAGAAAAAGAAAGCTGTGTTTCAAAGGGGGGAATTAATCGAAGATCCTAAGATTGAGAAAACCGACGAAAGGAATGGTACATATGTAGAGTTCTATCCGGATGAGGAAGTATTCAAGAAGTTCAATTATAAAATTCCATACATTGAAAAGATGGTTTGGAATTATTGTTATTTGAACAGAGGACTTTCGATATACCTTAATAATAATAAGTTCCAGTCGAAAGACGGTCTAAAAGACTTGTTAGAGAATAATCAAGATGGTGATCCACTTTACCCAATAATACATCTTGAGGGTGAGGATATCGAAGTTGCAATTACGCATGGAAGAACATACGGAGAGGATTATTATTCATTTGTAAATGGACAGCACACGACTCAAGGTGGTACGCATCAAAGTGCCTTTAGAGAGTCTGTCGCAAGAGTTATTAAGGATTTTTACAATAAGTCATACGAGTCTTCAGATGTAAGACAGTCCATTGTTGCAGCTGTCGCAGTGAAGGTAATGGAACCGGTATTTGAATCTCAGACGAAAACAAAATTAGGATCTCAGGATATTGAACCAGGAGGGAAATCAATGCGTGCTTTTGTCAATGATTTTCTCAAGACGAAACTAGACAACTATCTACATAAGCATCAAGATGTTGCGGAAATTCTAGAAAAGAAAATTAAGCAATCTGAAAAGGAGCGTAAAGAACTTTCCGGAATTCGAAAGATAGCACGTGAAAGAGCCAAAAAATCTAGTCTTCATAACAAGAAGCTTAGAGATTGTCGTGTTCATTTTACGGATTTAAAAAACGATAGAAGAGAAGAAACGACCTTGTTTATCACTGAGGGAGACTCTGCATCTGGTTCTATCACGAAGTCTAGAGATGTTAATACGCAAGCTGTATTTAGTTTGAGAGGTAAGCCATTAAATTCTTATGGACTAACGAAGAAAGTAGTATATGAGAATGAGGAATTTAATCTTGTACAGGCAGCTTTAGATATCGAGGATGATATGGATAATTTGCGTTATAACAAGATAGTTATCGCAACGGATGCCGATGTTGATGGTATGCATATTCGTATGTTGTTATTGACATTTTTCCTCCGCTTTTTCCCTGATCTAGTGAAGAGAAATCACGTATATGTGCTTCAAACTCCATTATTCAGAGTGAGAAATAAGAAAAAGACTAAGTATTGTTACTCTGAAGAGGAAAGAAGAAAAGCCGTTAAGGAAATAGGTAAAGCTGCTGAGATAACACGATTTAAGGGTCTTGGTGAAATTTCACCTGATGAATTCAAGCATTTCATTGGAGAAAATATAAGGTTAGAACCTGTCCTATTATCAAAAGGAGCTTCAATAGAGGAGGTGCTTTCATTCTACATGGGAAAGAATACGCCGACACGACAAGAATTTATTATGGATAATCTGCGTGTTGAAAAAGACTTAGAGAAAGCCATTTTGGAAGAGAATATGGATACAGATAATATTGACAAAGCATCATAATTATGGCAGACGAAGAAAATCCAAACGAAGAGCCAGAAAACAATAATCCTGAGAATCATGAAGAGGACGCTGTTAATGATGATGGGCTTCAAGATGAAAAGCAAATCGATGAAAATATAACTCCACTCACTGGTTTATATGAAGATTGGTTTCTTGATTATGCATCTTACGTTATTTTGGAACGTGCAGTCCCTGGCTTATACGATGGGCTAAAGCCAGTTCAACGACGTATCCTTCACTCAATGAAAGAGATGGAGGATGGACGTTATAATAAGGTTGCGAATATTATTGGTAATACAATGAAGTACCATCCACATGGTGATGCTTCTATTGGCGATGCGCTTGTTCAATTGGGTCAAAAGGATCTATTGATCGATATGCAAGGGAACTGGGGGAATACATTAACAGGTGATTCAGCCGCTGCACCTCGATACATAGAGGCGCGTTTATCAAAATTTGCCCTTCATGTTGCTTTCAATAAAAAAACTACTGAGTGGCTGACTAGCTACGATGGTCGAAATAAAGAGCCCGACAACTTACCGATGAAATTCCCGATGTTACTCGCTCAGGGTGCGGAAGGAATTGCCGTTGGTATGGCTTGTAAGATTTTGCCGCACAACTTTAATGAATTAATTGATAACTCCATAAATCATCTTAGAGGAAAAAAAGTAGAGATCCTTCCTGATTTTCTCACGGGAGGAATGGCTGATTTTACGAATTACAATGATGGTTTAAGAGGAGGTAAAGTTCGTGTTCGTGCGAAAATCAATAAAGTTGATAAGAAAACTCTGAGTATAACAGAGATACCATACGGTACGAATACTTCGAATTTAATCGAATCTATATTAAAAGCAAATGATAAAGGTAAAATCAAGATCAAAAAGATTGACGACAATACCGCTGAATTTGCTGAAATACTAATTCATTTAACATCTGGAGTTTCCCCAGATAAGTTGATAGATGCATTATACGCATTCACGGATTGTGAGATTTCTATTTCTCCGAATGCATCAGTAATTGATGGTGATGAGCCAAAATTCTTGGGTGTTAGTGAGATTTTAAAGATCAATACTGACAATACCGTAGATCTTTTGCGAAAGGAGCTAGAGATTCGAAAGGGAGAACTAGAAGAACAGTGGCACTTTAGTTCTTTGGAGAAAATATTTATTGAAAATAAGATCTATAGTGATATAGAAGATGAAGAGACATGGGAAGGCGTTATAACAGCGATTGATAACGGCTTAAATCCTTTTGTTAAAGATCTGAGAAGAGATGTTACTAGAGATGATATCATTCGACTTACTGAAATCAAAATAAAGCGTATCTCTAAGTTTGACAAGTTCAAAGCCGATGAGATCATTAATAAAATAGAGGAGGAGCTAGCAGAGATTGAATACAAACTTGAGCATATAATTGATCACGCTATTGAGTACTATAAAAACCTAAAGAAAGAATTTGGTGCTGGTAAAGAGCGAAAAACTGAGATTAAGGTTTTTGATAATATAAATGCCTCAAAAGTGATCATTGCTAACGAGAAACTTTACGTTGATTATAAGGAAGGTTTTATCGGTTACAAGCTTCGTAAGGCGGAGTACGTTCAAGACTGTTCAGAGATTGATGATGTAATTATCTTCTTTGAATCGGGTAAAATGATGGTTACTAAGGTCTCCGATAAAAAATTCGTTGGTAAGGGGATTCTTCACGCAGCGGTCTGGAAACGTGGGGATAAACGTAGGATATATCATGTCTTTTATCAAGATGGTAAAGGAGGAAATACCTATATGAAGCGATTCTTCGTGAAATCTATTACCCGTGATAAAGAGTACGACATAACCGCAGGAAAGAAAGGATCAAAAGTTCATTATTTCTCATACCACCCGAATGGTGAACGAGAAGTCGTTACGGTTCAGCTAAGAGCTCGCCCGCATTTGAAAAAGCTTAAGTTTGATGTAGATCTTGGTGAACAGTTAATCAAAAGTAGAAGTGCCAAAGGAAATACAGTTACGAAAGAGATAGTTTCTAAGGTTACTCAGAAAGAAGTTGGTGGATCAACACTAGCAGCTCGTAAAATATGGTATGACGACGTTGTCGGAAGGTTGAATGACGAGCAAAGAGGGAAGTTCCTTGGTCGATTTAGAGGTGATGATAAAATACTAACTCTTTATAAAAATGGAGAGTATCGTTTATCAGGTTTTGATCTTACGACAAAGTTTGATGATGATATGTATCACATTGAAAAGTGGAATCCTGAACATCCTATTTCAGCTGTTTACTATGATGGAGAGAAAGATATTCATTTTGCGAAGCGCTTCGTTTGTGAAGTCACGACAGATAAGCGCGTATTATTCATAAGTGATTCAGAGGGAAGTCATCTTGATGTAGCTTCAACGGCTTATGAGCCAGAAGTTAAAATCGTCTACAATAAATTGCTTAAGGCAACGAAAAGCTTACCTGATAAAATCGTCCGACTTGATGAGTTTATTGATGTTAAGGGAATGAAGTCTCAAGGTAACCAGTTGGAGAAACTGAAAACCAAAGAAATTTTGCTAACCCATCCTGTAGAAGGTGAAAAGCCTTGGCCTGATGAGGATAGTGATAGTTCCAATGACAATAATGATGATTCATCTAATAATGACAATAGCGATGATGATGGGAATGATGATAATGACGGTGGAGATGATCGTTCGCCAAAGATTGACAGTGATGGTCCAACAACGGCTGTAAAACCAGATGAAAAAGATGATTCTGGCGATGAAAAGCCCAAAAAAGGTAAAAGTGTAAAATCTAAGAGTTTATCTCGACGCACACCAATTGAAAAGGATCAGCCTGCTCAGCAAGTTGAATGGGATATGTCCGAAATTAAAAGACGCAGAAAGGGTAAATCGAAAGATGATTCTCAGCCAAGCTTGTTTGATATTTAACAAGCGGTTGACAAAACGTTTTATTAAAGTTTCATCAAGTCCTTTTTTTATTCCAAGATCATGGTTTACTAGGAGTTACAGCGTATTTTACTGAATGAATGGTTTTCTAACCGTTCGTATAAAAATCCTGTTTGATTATTGGTTTTCTCAGTAAAATTGTTTGAAAACCATTTATTACTATGAAACGACTACTACTATTAGTCCTGGGTATATCCCTTTCAGTTGGGTATGGTATATCGCAAACTACTGAAGTGGGTGACTATACGCCAATATTCTCAGAGAATAATGTTGTTCTAAGCGTTGCTCAAGGAACTTATTCAGAATCAAACAAAACTCATGTTCGATATTTTTTGAAATATGAGAATTATTCCAATTTCTCCGTTAAGATTTCTTTTCAAAAGGAATTGCATTATGGTGACGACTGCTATGGTTGCTCTGGAGGTGAAGAGAATAAATACTCTTTAGTGATTTCGGCGAATTCAACACTCGAATTCAATGAGGAGAATCGATCTAAAACATTCTACATTTTCGTGAAAGATGAGAAAGGGTGGATCAAAAGAAAACTAACCGATTTTGAGATTAAGAATATAAAAATAGAACAACTATGAAACGGGGCTATCCAACGTTACCTGCTGTACTAACTGCCATCACTTCATTATTTCTATCCTACCTTGTAAAATCTCAATGTGAGGTTTTGACTTCGGCAAGTGAATATGAGATATATTGTGGCGAAAGTGTTGATTTAACTGCTTTTGGTCAATCATCTGGAACAGTTATACTTAGTGAAGATTTTAATACAAGTGGATTTGGTACTGGATGGGGTTCTACTCCCGGTGCAACAAGTTTTACAAACCCATGTTCTCCTGGGGGAGTTGACGGTACTACGCATGCATGGATGGACAATAATACAAGTGTACCCAGAACACTAGAGTCAGCTTCGTATGATTTGACTTCAGCCACTGCTGGTGTTACTATCTGTTTCGATTTATTATTTGCTTCACAAGGTGATGCGTCGCCATGTGAGGGACCAGATGAACCAGATGAAGGTGTATACCTAGAGTATTCTACGGATGGAGGTACCACATGGCAAACAATCAATTATTTCGATCCCAACGGAGGTAATGATCCTCAGTTGACGAACTGGAATAACTGGTGTTTTCAGGTTCCTCCTGGAGCAATAACAACGAATACAATTTTTAGATGGCACCAAACAGCCGACTCAGGAGCTGATTACGACCATTGGGGTATTGATAATGTTCAGATCTATCAGAACGATGTAAATGCTGAACTCGTTTGGTTGCATGATGGTTATTCTTATGGAGTAGGTAATCCTGGAGGAGTTAATCCTAATTCAGTAACACCAACTACTACAACAACTTATACTGCGCAGTTAACTACTGGTGGTGGAACTGTTTGTACTGAGGACGTTACAATAACAGTACTTGATCCGGTTATTGATGCGAATATCTCCTTAAACCCGAGTACAATATGTCTAGGTGATTGTGCAGATATTACTGGTGATGCAGCTTGGGTACTTGATCCTGGTGGAATTGAAACGTATGAGAATAATCAACTTGAAATCGTTGCATCTGGATCGGCATCGGTAAACATTAATATTCAAGATCTTAATATGACAGGCATCGAACCTGGTTCCATTCAAGAGATCTGTATCAATGATTTTAACTTCTCTGGTACTGAATTATGTACAAATTTCGGAGGATGTAATTGTAATGGAACTCCAATTAATTTTGGAGATAATTGTAATATAGATGCTTCTAGTTTCAATATTACTGTGTCTACTCCTGATGGATGTGAAATAACGCTTGTTCCTTCAAGTACAATTACAACAACGGGAATTCAAGATATGTGCTTTGTACCTGCTGGAGGAAATCCTATTTCTTCTGGTTCTGGTTCTTATACTGGTCAGTTTGACCCAACAGACCCTTTCTCTGCGCTTGATGGATGCGATGCAAACGGTGTGTGGACTTTAGAATTTAATACTGGCTCTGGAGGATTAGGATTTGGTTTCGGTTCTTTGACTGGATGGAATATTACATTTGATGATCCACCAATTGAACAGCCGGTTAATGCAACGTGGACTCCAGGTACAGATTTAAGCTCGACAAATACGATCAACACACAGGCTTGTCCAACTTCAACTACAACCTATACAATAGAGTTGGATAATGGTGTTGCTGGATGTGCTACTTACACTGAAGACTTTACGGTAACTGTAGATCCATGTAATGGATGTACACCACCTAATACAATTATCATTGATCCATTAACCGCTTGTGATCCAAATAACGTAGATTTGAATGATGCAATCGATGCAACTTCAGATCCTGCAAATTATACATTCCATAATACACAGGCTGATGCACAGAATGATGTAAACCCGATTGGTTCAAACGTATCTACAAGTGGATCTTACTGGGTGCGTGCGGAAGATCCAAATGATCCTACATGTTATGCTGAATTTGAGATTGAAGTCGTTGTAACTACGGTTACTTATAATGCAACGCTTACAGATGAAAGTTGTGGCAATGCCAATGGAGTAGTGGACCTCACGGCGAATGGAGGGACTGCACCATACTCTTATTCTATTGACAATGGTAATACGACTCAGGCAACAGGAACATTTAGTAACTTGACTGCTGGAACATATGACATTGTAATAATAGATGATAATGGTTGTGAAATTACTGGAACGGAAACACTTACAAATACAGTTGGCCCAACGATTACTTCTGTTGTTGTTGATGAAAACTGTGGTAACTTAGATGGTGAGATCACGCTAACACCAAGTGGTGGAACAGCACCTTATATTTTCTCAATAGACAATGGGAATACTACTCAAGGAAATGGAACCTTTACAGGATTAAGTGCAGGTGTATACGATGTGATTATTACAGATGACAATGGCTGTGAAGGAACAGGTCAAGTGAGTGTAGCAAACATAGGTGGTCCTTCGATTGATCAGCTCGTTGCAACAGACCCTTCATGTCCTGGAGCGTGTGATGGCGAAATGACTGTGACTGCTTCCGGAGGAACTCCTCCTTATACATATAACTGGACTGACGATAATGGAAACCCAGTAGGAGGTAATACTTCTACAATTGCAGGCTTATGTGCTGGAGATTATTCTGTAGAAGTTACAGATGCCGCTGGTGGAAGTTCTACAATCATCAATTCAAACACTAGTTTTGAAACTGGTCCTGGTGGAGGGTGTGATTGTCCAGATACCTATAACTGTGGAAATGATGCAGGTATGGTCGTAGATGGAGTGAGCCCGGTTTATCAAGTCGGAGATCAAGGTTGTGTATCTTCAACCACTAATTATGCAAATAGTCTTGGTGCTAATTCTGGAACCGGATCAGTTTATTTCTATGCTGGAGCAGATCAGATTTCTACTGGTCCATTTACATTTGCTGGTGGAGAAACCGTTGAATTATGTGTTTCTTACGCAGGTCCACAAGGATCTGGACCTCCAGGACAAAATACAGCAAACTCTCATTTCTCATTTGGAATAGATGGGGCTCAAGTTGGTCCAGATGTTACGGTTACAACTAATCAAGGTTGGACACAGGTTTGCTTTACAGTTACCATGACTGCAGGGAATCATACTTTCGAAATATTATCAGGAGGTGCCGCTCAATACGCTATATGGTTCGATGATTTTACAATTACTGAGCAATCAGGAGGTGGAACAGGATGCCCAGTTTCGTCTACAGGAACGTTAACGGATCCGGCGCAAGCTGATGCTACTTTTGCAATAGCAGACTTCTGCGAAGGATCAACAAATAGTGTGACAGGTATTGTAACACCAGGAGGTACATTTGCTTTTAATCCAGTTCCTTCAGATGGTGCAACGATAAATGCTACAACAGGAGAGGTAACAAATGGAGTAGGGGGAACAACATATACAATAGAGTATACAACCACAGCGCCTTGTTCCGAAGTATCTGTAGAAACAGTTACGGTTATCGCAGCTCCTACATTGAATGTTTCAGGGATTAACCCTGGATGTGGTTTAGCTGATGGTCAAATCGTGATCGAAGGATTACAAGCAAATACAGCTTACGACCTCACTTACGATGATAATGGAACGATTATAGGACCTCAAAATATAACAACTGATGCTAATGGTGAAATTGTTTTGAATGGTCTTGCGGCAGGTACATTTACAGATTTTGAAATTAGTTTGAATGGATGTACAACTGTTGATAATAGCGTGATAGACTTAACTCAGGCTGGTGCACCAAATGTTTCAGCACCGAATGATATTGAAGTATGTGAGGGAAGTGGAGTTACACTTACTGCTAACAATCCTGATGGTGCTACTATTACTTGGGACAATGGAGTGACCGATGGTGCACCTTTTGCAGGAGTTGTAGGAACAACAACCTATACTGTAACTGCTGATCTTAACGGATGTACAATTACTGATCAAGTCCAGGTCACAGTAAATCCTTTACCAACAGTTGATGCTGGATCGGATCAAACGATCTGTGAAGGTGAATCAATTACACTCAGTGGTAGTGGAGCTCAAACTTACCTATGGGATAATGGAGTAGTGGATGGGGATCCCATTACTCCAGGTGCAACAAATACTTATTCAGTTGTAGGAACTGATGTGAATGGGTGTCAAAATGTTGATCAGGTAACAATTACTCTTGAACCTGCTCCTGTTGTATCCTTTATTGGAGATGTTTTAACAGGTTGTGAACCGCATACTGTAAACTTTACGAACTCTACAGCAAATGGATCGAACTGTACATGGGATTTCGGTGATGGAACAACTGCGTTAGGTTGTGCTGGTGTTTCACATACATATGCTAACAGCGGATCTTACAGTGTTACGTTAACGGTTGAAAATGCATCAGGGTGTGTTGGTACAACAACTTTAACTAATTACATTCAAGTTACCGGACCACCAATTGCTGATTTCACAGCAGACCCAATGATTACAGATATTACAGATACAGAAGTGAACTTCACAAATGAATCAATGGGAGGAACAGACTTTACGTGGGACTTTGGTGATGCTTCGGGAGAAGCTACAACGTATGATGCAACGCATACATTCCCAGATGAAGAGTCAGGAGAGTACATTGTAACATTAATAGCTTCCAACGGTCCTGATTGTGCGGATACTGCAAGGTTATTGATACAAGTAGAAGATGTCATTATTTTCTATGTGCCGAATACTTTTACTCCAGACGGTGATGAATATAACCAAACATTTCAACCTGTATTTACTTCTGGATACGATCCACAAGATTTCCAGTTATTAATCTTTAATAGATGGGGGGAAGTGATTTTTGAGTCAAAAGATGCTTCCATAGGTTGGAATGGAACCTATGGAGGAAAATATGTTAAAGATGGCACCTATATATGGACCATTGAATTCCAGGAAACCATGTCCGATAAGCGTCATTATCACCAAGGACATGTAAATATGCTCAGATAGTTGGGTATTGAGTTTTGATTAATTGTTCGAGAAAGAGTGGTCTAGAAATGGATCGCTCTTTTTAGTCAATATTATTTAGCCAACCAAACCTATTTAACATAATATCCCAATCCTTAGGGAAATTAGCTGTTAAATCGAGCTTTTTGTGCGAAATAGGGTGTTCAAATTGTAGTGATCTAGCATGTAAAAACATGTAAATACACTGAAATTCAGTCTCAAACATTCTATTATGGAAGCGATCACCGTATTTATAGTCTCCAATTATTGGGTGGCTAATTTTATTCATATGGATTCTTAACTGATGCATACGTCCAGTTTGTGGAGCTAATGTAACCAGACTGTAGCGAGAACTGTCATAAGGATGCACAGGAATATGCAATTCAATCTTATGAATCGTTTCACCATGAGTAAGCGCGTCCTTATATATTCCTGAGTCGTCATTTTTTACTGGTGAATCTATTATGAATTTTTTCTCTGTAAAACCTCTGACAATCGCGTAATACGTTTTAGCAATGCTATTTTCCGTAAATAAGCCCTGAAAATCTACAACAATATCTTTATGCTTGCAAAAGAGGAGAATCCCTGAGGTTTTCCGATCTAAGCGATGTACAGGATATAATGGATCATTAAATTGGTCAGCTAATGCATCAAGCAATGTAGGTTCTTCAATATTTCGAGCATAGTTAGAATGGTGGACCAGAAAGTTGTTGGGTTTATTCACGACAACAATGTGATCATCCTCATAGATAATTTCAATGCGTTCTATATCCGGTTGAGTGGAAGTATTCATATAGCCATGCAATATAGTAATAGATTATCTAAATAATCTTATTTAACATAATATTAATTATAGGACTTTTAATTATGTAAGTAGATATTCTGCTATTTGAACCCATCCAATCCACAACTGTATCATCTAACAAACAAATTAAAACAGTTAACATGAAAATTTTAGTTTTAACAATTACAGCAATCGCTTTGGGTGTGATTTCTTATGGACAACGCGGCTATGGAATTTCCAGCTCAGCATATTTATATCATCACGGTGGAAATGGCCAAAGAATTATTCAATCTAATTATGTGGTCGAAGAAGAAATCTTTAACTATCATACGCACAAAATTGACGAAGCCAATTACAATGAACCAGTAAAAATATCTCATGCTTGGGGAAATGAGAATTTTAATACGAATACAGATGAAGTTATTCTTCAACTTGGTATTGCAACGCACAGAGCGAGTAAACTGGATAACATCCCTCCTGCTAATATTAGTCTTGTAGTTGATGTGAGTGGATCTATGAGTGGTGCACCTATTCAAAAGAGCAAAGAATCCATGAGAGAATTTGTAAAACAATTGAGACCAGATGACCACGTGTCTTTAGTCTTGTTCGGAAGTCAAGTCTTTATCCCCTACAATAGTCAAAAGATTGGTGATAGAAAAGCAATACTCAAAGCGATTGATAAAATTCAAATCCAAGGAAGTACAAATGTTCACTTAGGGATGCAGGAAGGCTATAAACAAGTGGCGAGTACTTATTCCAGAAGTGGTAACAATCGTGTGATTGTGTTTACAGATGCCATGGCGAATACAGGTGTTATTGATCCAAATCAGATTTTGGCAAATACGAAAGTATACGTTAAGGACATAGACCTTACTTTCATTGGGATTGGAATGCGATTCAACCAAGATTTCGCGCGTCAAATCAAAACAAGACTCAGAGGACACCTGCATTTTGTGCAGGATTCGAGAGAAATCACAAAACTATTTAAAGAAGAGGTTGAACAATTCTTGGCAGCTCCTTACGGTAAAAAGGTAAAACTAACTATCGAGTTACCAGTACAGCTGTCATTAGAAAAATGCTATGGTTTTGATCCAGTAATTGCAGGAAATAAAATTGAACTTGAAGTTGACGATATGCAAGGTGGCTTGACGCAAATTTTTATGTTGAAGTTAAAGCGAAAAGATGCGCATTCGACCAAAGTTGGAGCGGTTAAATATGGTCTTTCATTTATCAACCAGAATGATTTCAATCAGACACTAATGGGACAAACTGCAGAAATTAAAATTGATAAAAGCAAAGATGCATATGATCGGCTCGCAAATACTGAAGTGAAGAAAAACTACTGTATTACTTTCATGGCGAGTCAACTCAAACAAGCCACGCTTAACTATGAGAAAGATAATGACGCCGAAAGGTTCTACAATACAATCGATCAGGTATTGGCTTCCGTTGATTTAGAGTATAAAAGTTTAGACGATGATCTGAAATACGTTTACGACTTGATGAGTAAGCAAACAGATCCAAACAGGAAGTCTAAGAAACAAATCACTTTGACAGAAAATCTTTAACAAAAAAAAGGGAGTAGTCCCCTACTCCCTTTTTTCTAATATATATTTTATGGTTTAAATGCGTTCAACATTGATCGCATCCATTCCTTTCTTTCCTCTTGCTTTGTCGAACTTGACTTTATCTCCTTCTTCCATAAATTCTTCACCAACAACGTTATTGATGTGGAAAAATAATTTCTCACCATCATGGCTATCAGTAATAAATCCAAATCCTTTGTTGCTATCGTAGAAAGCTACCTTCCCAGTGTTTTCATCTGGCTCATCACTAGCCTCTCTTGAAGGAACACCTACTACTATATCTTCGGCATCAATTTCCTCTCTGTCTTGCTCTTCTGGTGGCGTATCGACAATATTACCATACTCATCAACATAAGCAATCATATCATCCAAGGACGTGTTTCCATCACCCTTTTCTTCTGCTCGTTGTTCTTTCTTTAGCTGTTTCTCT
>CBFHXS010000023.1:0-26850 GCA_965659845.1 Brumimicrobium sp. | reverse complement strand
CTATGCAGGTCGACGACATGCTAGAAAACGCATTTTTGGCAATCGAAAATGATACGATTGTTGCCTATGGGAGTATGAAGGATTGGGGCGGAATCACCGATTGGAGAGACCTTGAAGTCATTGATGCCGAGGGCAAATTTGTACTTCCTGCTTTTTGTGACTCTCATACACATGCTGTTTTTGCTGATACGCGTGAAGGAGAATTTGAAGATCGCATTAAAGGATTAAGCTATGAAGAGATTGCCTTAAAAGGAGGAGGTATTTTGAATTCCGCTGGTAAATTGCAACAAATGGATGAAGATCAGCTTTTCGAAGATGCATTGAAACGAATTCATTCACTCGTTCCTTTTGGTACGGGTGCCATAGAGATAAAGTCAGGATACGGACTTACAGTGGAAGCAGAGTTAAAAATGTTGCGTGTCATCAAACGATTAAAAGAAGCTTCTCCGATGACGATCAAAGCTACTTTCCTTGGGGCACATGCCATTCCCAAAGAATATAAAGAAAACCGTCGAGGATATATCGATCTGATGATCAATGAAATGCTACCAAAAATACACGAAGAAGGACTAGCTGATTACATCGATTGTTTCTGTGAGCGTAACTATTTTACGGTTGAAGAAATGAACGAAATATTGGATGCAGGAGCGAAATATGGACTCACTCCAAAAGTTCATGTGAATCAGTTCTCTGTTATGGGAGGGGTTCAAGCCGCTGTTGAAAGAGGAGCAAAATCGGTGGATCATCTGGAGGAAATGGATGATAAAGACATCGATGCATTGAAAGGATCGGATTGTATTCCAACATTACTTCCTGGTTGTTCTTTCTTCTTATCCATACCTTACGGAAAAGCGCGTAAGATGATTGAAAACGAACTTCCTGTAGCACTTGCATCTGATTTCAATCCGGGGTCGGCTCCATCAGGAAATATGCAGTTCTTAACATCACTTGCCTGCGCTAAAATGAAGATGACGCCAATTGAAGCATTGAATGCAATCACGATCAACTCTGCTGATGCAATGGATTTGGCAGAAACGCACGGTTCAATCAGCGTTGGTAAGAAAGCAAATATCTTAATCACGAAACCGATGAATGCATTGGCTCGTATTCCGTATTCATTTGGCGAAAACAATATTGAATCTGTTTATTTGAATGGCGAGTTGTTCACTCAAGAATAATGCGGCTCAAATGAAACTTTTAAGT
This sequence comes from Brumimicrobium sp., assembly GCA_965659845.1. Lineage (GTDB taxonomy): Bacteria > Bacteroidota > Bacteroidia > Flavobacteriales_D > Crocinitomicaceae > Brumimicrobium. The sequence goes on along the minus strand of CBFHXS010000023.1, from coordinate 25,647 downwards.
GATATTGGCGTTCTATTATTGTGAACCTATTTTTAAAATTACTTCTTTCCATATTCTTGTTTCTCTCAGCATTGAGTCAATCTTTTGCTCAAGAGAAGGATAGTATAGACAGAAGTAACTACCAATTGCTTTGGAAGATCACAGGAAATGGTTTGACATCACCACAGTATCTTTTCGGCACGTATCACAGCAACGACCCAGACATATTCAACTTTCCAGATCAGCTCTATACAGCAATTAATGATGCGGATGCCGTCATTCTAGAAACAGACATCACTGAATTGATGGGAGATGATCGCTATTTTGATTACCCTTCCTACAACTTTGGAAATGATATTTTTGACTGGATCATCCCTTTTTCAAATCGTGATAAAGTCACATTTACCGGTTACGGATCTGACAACGGTAGACCGCAGTTTATAGATCTTTACTTCAAACAGATTGCTGATAATTGCGATAAGAATTTCTACCCTCTTGAAGCTATAGAAGATCAGCTGAAGATCGGATTGAATAACGAATTGGATACAAATGTGCAAGGATACATTGAATCTCCTTCAAAAGAGGAAATGAAAAAACTATACCTTGAAGGAAAGGCGAATGAACTCCACGATTTTACAAAGCTTTCGACAAGAAGATATGTGAACCTCTACGAGGAATTATTGGTGGACAGGAATCATGTCATGGCTAATGGCCTGGACACTTTGATGCAAAAAGAAAAAGTATTCTGTGCAGTTGGTGCTGCCCACCTGATGGGACCTGAAGGAATTGTGCCTTTGCTGAAAGAAAAAGGGTATACCGTTGAAGCTGTAAACGCTCAGTTCTCTGAAGCGAAAACAAAAGAAGAAAAAGAGTTGGACAAATGTTCAGGCTACTTCTACACGGACGATAAATTCGGAGTCAATATTGAATTCTCTGGAAAACCCATGGTCACTGACGAGGAAGATGGAACAAGACTGGTTCAATATCGCGAAATGGGTCAAGGAAATACCTACACACTCAATATGCAACATTATGAGGTGATCACAGATCTTGATGAAGTCATTAAGGATTATTTCACTACTGAACCTGAGCACATTTCACAGTATGACTCTTTGCTGATCGGAGATACTATTTTGGCACGACAGGCTAGAATTGATCGAGGCGGAAACAATGTATATTGGATGCGTGCTTTTCACCACAATGATATTGTTTATACGCTCTATTGCACAGGTGGCTATCGGTTTATTAATTCTAAACGCCCGGAACGATTTTTTGAAACATTTTCATTTTCTCGGGGCACAGCTGAAGCTACTTTCAACTCAACTTTATTATCTCCTTCAAAAACGATGGAAGTACAAATGCCTCTGAACTCCTCCGTTTATTCGGACGAAACGGAATCAGATCGTTACTGGTATGCGAAATGGTTCGATCCAAACAGCAAAACCTCTTTGTATGTCTATGAGAATCAAATAACAGATAATTCCATCTACTTAGATGATCAAAATTATGGTGATTATCTAATAGATGAGTTTGACCAAGAGAGTCTATATTTTTATGATCATAAGGAAAATGAGAATTACAGTGAGAAGTCATTTAGTGCCGATAGATTAGGTCGGAAGGCCTTTGGGAAAATGAGAATTGTGGGAAATGTGATTCACTATGCCCAATACATCGGAGCAGATAGTATCAAAGCAGTTAAATTTTTAGACGGATTCAATTTTAACACAGTACAAAGTGATTCTGCTCCAAAACAGAAAAAAATAAGTAATGCTAACCTCTCCAGTTATTTAACACGTTCGGGGTTCTCACCAGAAAAATATGATGAAAAATATTTGTACCGATCAACCAAGCATTATTTAGTAAATGATCCCGAAAACATAATTACGTTTCAGGCATACAAGAAGGATTTTAAATCATGGGCATTCTCCGACAAGTCTTCAAGGCAGTTATTAACTGACCAGATAATTTGGCCTGATAGCACTGTAAAAGTTGAAATAGACACAAGCTTCTTTACTATCGAAGGTAAACCAGTATTGGAGTACACTTTTCATTACACATCTTCTAAAAACACGCTGTCGGGTAGAGTTATATTGAACGGTAAAACGATAGGTACTAGCAACATGATTTATCCATATGCATTTAGGTCAAGCTATGAAAATCTTCACTTTCTGGACAGTATGACTTTCCTAAACACTATGCAGGACTCCCTAAATGGGTTCGACCTCATTGCAGTTAAAAATGAGTTGATAAATAATGGCCCAAAAGGCATTGCTCAGCTTTCTGAGAATGATCATGTCAATGCGAAACATATGGGCGAAATACTAATGTTGGAGGACTCTATTTTTGAAAAATATGATGACAACGGATTTCTGCAGTACACACTTCTATCTAAATTGGCTAACTCCATAGAATCAACTATTAAACCATATGAGATATGGAAGTCTAGAGCGACTAAAAGTAATCCACTTTTAACTGAGGCTCTGCTCTATTATAGTGTAAAGAAACAAAATGAATCAGCATTCAACCTGATTGCAAAGGGAGCAAAAGAAAAAAATATCCCTTGGGATAATAAGGAGCAATTAATTGGAATTTTAACATTAGATGCGACTTTCCTTTCTCAGATATGGTCATCTTTTGAGCCTTCTATACAAGACAGTTTGAGTTGGAAGATGTCTTTCCATCTTGCTGATCTTACAAGAAACCCGTTTTTCGAGAACACTTTCAAAACAGAAAGTTTTGCTCAGTCCATGCTTTCAGCCAGGCAACCTGAATGGGCAGCATTTCGATATTTCGAATGGATCTATAAAAGTGAGATTCCAAATAAAAAAGAATATCTAGATAGCTTAATCAAGTTATGGGAAGTGAAATCAGAAGAAGAATTTCGAATGGGAGTAAAAGTTGCGTGGCTTCATGTTTTAAACGGAAAAGTAGATCGTAAACTCAAAAAGATTTTAAAGAGTAACATTACCAGTTCAATTGCTTATTCGAAAGTTATGGCTGTTTCTAATTCACCGAATTACGACATTTTTAGTTTTGAAGAAATTTTGGGTATGATCTCTTTTGACCATTTTGAAGATAGCTTCTATGATCCTTATAAAACAATCGAGATACGAGATGATTTCGAATTGGTTGAACGAAAATTTACACTTTACAGATGTGTAGAAAACAAGAAAGTATACTATCTAGCCCAAGAGATACCAAAAGATCGAAGATTACCCAGTTATAAAGACTTTGGTGAAGGAGCTTATTTTTTCTTTTTCGAAACTGAGCCAAAACTAGAAGAATTGAAAAACTCGTTATTAGAGCGCCTTAGCGAATCGTCACAATAAGTTTTTTCTGCTTTGAAACTGTGAAACTAGCTTCGCTATAATACGGTGGACCAAAAGTTCCTCTAGCATCATTGGAGAATCCATACTTTTCTTCCGGCATACCTAGAAAGTTTTTGTCAAGAAACTTATTTTCATTTACATCATGAAAAACGGCTAGCGCATATGTCTTACCTATTTCAAGGTTGTGAATACTAATCTTTGGCTCTTTTGTCCGAACTTTATGAACCATATTCACATCTCCTTTGCCAAATTTTGGGAATTTATCAGCACTCTTATAAACTGCAATCATCAAGTTACCTTTTAACTCAGTAACACCTTGAATCTGCAATTCGATAGATGTACGGTCGCTTTTCATAAATGAAAAACTTCCCAAAATTAATATGAATAGTAACCTTTTCACATTTAGTAAACGGAAATGAGCAATGAAAAGTTCTTTAGCTTGGAAATATTAACGATAAAAGTTCATCTCCTCGACATACTTATGAACTGAGTCAGTAAGGAGATATCGAACATCATTTCCTTCTTTAATGGCTTGCCTTATAAAACTAGAGCTTACTTTCATGACAGGTGCATCATCACAAACTATGACATTCTCATGATTCTGTAATTCATTTTTCGGCAAATAACCAATTTCTTCCACTTCCCTCTCTTCTTGCATCGTTAGTACTCGAGGGTAAACGTAGATTTTATGGTTTTCAAGGATGTTCTCAAAGTTTTTCCATTTGTGAAAAGTTCTGAGATTATCCTCTCCCATAATAAGATGAAACTGATGCTCTTGATGCTTATCCTTTATGTAAGCGAGGGTATCCGAAGTGTAAGAAGGGCGTGGCATGTCGAATTCAATGTCACTTGCTCTTAACTTCAAGTTATCATCAATGGCTACTTTGACGATTGCTAACCTGTGGTAATCTGCTAGTAATGAACTTTTCTTTTTCAAGGGGTTTTGTGGTGAAACCACCAACCAAACTTGATCTAGATCAGTATAATCCGCCATATAATTTGATATGATCAAATGCCCAATATGAATCGGATTGAATGTCCCGAAATATAAACCAATATTCATTACCCTAGATATTCTTTAATGTAGTTCTCAACCTCATCTACTGTAAGATCTAAGTTACCATTAACGACTACTCGATCAAATTGTTCGCGCTGTTCAAGTTCTTCTCCAGCCTTTTTAAGTCGTGTTTGAATCTTTTCTTCAGTCTCAGTTTTTCGATTTCGCAACCTCTCCTCTAAAACCTCAATCGATGGGGGTTGGATGAAAAAGCTCAAGGCGTTCCCTCCAAAATACTTCTTTAAATTGATTCCTCCGTAAACATCAACATCGAAAACAACTGTTTTACCTTGACTCCACAGACGTTCAACCTCCGCTTTTAACGTTCCGTAAAAATGATCCTTGTAAACTTCTTCCCACTCAATAAATGCATCTTCATTTATCTTTCTTCTAAATTCTTCTACGGATAAAAAATAATAATCTTTGTCTGGAGTTTCATTTGGACGCGGGTCTCTTGAACATGCCGAGATAGAAAAAGCAAGTTCATCCAATCGATCTAGCAGTCTATGCACAATAGTTGTTTTTCCCGCTCCGGATGGCGCAGAAAAAATGATGCATTTACCTTGAATTGTACTATTCTCACTCATTCCTAAAGCGTGTTTAACACTTGCTCTTTTATTTTTTCTAACTGATCCTTCATCTGAACAACGATCTTCTGAAGTGAAGCATGATAAGACTTACTTCCTAAAGTATTGATCTCTCTACCTATTTCCTGACTAATAAAACCAAGCTTCTTTCCATTGGCTCCTTCTTGTTTCATTGTATCTCTGAAATAGTCCAAGTGATGTTGCAGTCGAGTCTTCTCTTCAGCAATGTCCAATTTCTCGATATAATAGATCAACTCCTGTTCGAATCGATTTTCATCCGTGGAGCTCTCTAGTTTCTCAAGTCCTTTTCTCATTCGCTCTTTAATGATGTCAATGCGAAGGTCCTCGTACTGAGGCACTTCATTCAAGAGATCTTCGATTGTACCAATGGAATTATTGAAGTCTTCGATCAATGACTCTCCTTCTTTTGCTCGAAATGAATTGATATTATCAAGCGCTTCTTCCATTAAGGCTTGAACGAAGTCCCACTCACTTTCATCAACTTCATCTTCTTTTGTGATCAACACATCTGGCATACGCATAATAGTAGCCATAAGATCTGAAGAGGATTCGCCCACTTCTTGAGCAACAGAAGATAATTCTTGGTAGTATTGCTTAACCAAAGACTTGTTGATTACAACATTACTTTGACTCTCCGTACTTTCCATAGAAAGAAGACACTCGATCTTTCCGCGATCAAGCGCATTTCCAATCATTTTACGGAGTGGAATCTCTTTAGATTTAAATGCAGTTGGAGATTTTAGATAAACATCCTGTCCTTTACTATTAAGAGAACGAATTTCTATCGTAAACTTCTTGTTGGCAATTGTCCCTGTGGACTTACCATATCCTGTCATTGATTTTAACATCATCTAAACTTTGCACAAAAGTATGAAAAGCATTGAATATTGACACCTCAGGTATTGTAAATTTACTCAACCCTGCCCTTAACAGCATTTTTGACCATTGCTTCCAGATCATAGAAAGAATAATCCAGTTCCTCTGCAACTTTCTTATTACTAAACTTTATGTTTTTAAATGCGCTTAGCGCTGATGATTTTGTAATCGCTGGACTAGAAAAAGTTATCACTGCCCAGAAAACAGAAAGTCGCCAAGCAATACCCATAAGGATTGGACTCACTTTATATTTTGGAGGTTTTCCACCCAATTCTTCAGCGACAAGGTCAAATACCTTTTTGAATTTAGCATTTTCACCTATACACAGATAGCGCTCTTTTGTAATATTTTTGTCAACCAATCTAACCATAATCTTGGCTACATCTCTAGCATCAACGAAGGCGTTTGAACCAGGGGAATAAAACTTCAACCCTTTTCTAATCGTATCAAAAATAACTAATGAACTTTCAGTCCATTTACCTGCTCCAAACACAACAGAAGGGTTAACCATCACAGCATCCAAGCCTTCTTCTATTCCTCGCCAAACTTCCTTTTCTGCGCTGTACTTTGCGATCGAATATCCGCTGGTATCATCCGTAAGAATCCATTTCCCACCCTCATCAACAAGCTGATCTTCAGGAATATCTTTGTTTCCTACAGCTGCAGTTGAACTAACGTAACATAGTTTTTTCACTCCTTGATCAAGACAAATATTTACAATATTCGCAGTACCGTAACGATTTACCTTAATCATTTTCGAGAAGTCTCTTCGCTTAAAAGAAACTATCGCAGCACAATGATAAACAATGTCATGACCGTCCATGCACTCCTCCAATTCAGGGATATTGAGAACATCACATTTTTTCCAAGTAATTTTTTTGTAAAGCTCAGATGCGACATTCCCAAGATAAAATTGCATAACCTTTTCAACTGTCTTGAGTTTCTCAGGGTCGTTATAAATAGCTGTAATTCTATCGTGTTTTTGCACTAGCTCCACCAATAGGTGACTTCCAATTAATCCAGATCCGCCAGTGACAAAAACCATAGGTGCAAATGTAATGATGATTTATATATTGTTAGACTATAAACAATTCTATCCTCCGATAGTTTTAAGAATCAGAATTCCCTTCCTAGCTCCTCTTGAACATCCCAGAAAAGATTTTTGAAATCAACAACTTGATCTTTTTCAACTTTTACGCCTTCTTTTTCAAGTAGCTCTTGCATCTTGGTATCCGTCTCAAAATGCATTTTACCTGTCAATAACCCAACTCGATTCAATACTCGATGTGCAGGTATATCTGGATGTTTATGAGAAGCATTCATAGCCCAGCCAACAATTCTGCTCGACTTAGGGGTACCTAATGCCTTAGCTATACTTCCGTAACTAGTAACTCTACCTTCAGGAATCAAACGAACAATCTGATAGACCTGCTCAAAAAAATCTTTAGTTTGTTCGCTTACCTTCATGGTTAGTTAATTCTAAACTGACAGTATTTGATCTGATGACCACGTTGGGTAAATAGTTCTTCGTAATGTGTCTTGATATGCAGTATGTCGTGAATATCATCTGGCATTTCCTGAATATCTCCGTATAAATCCCAAGTAAAAAAACTACAATCGTAATTATGTTCTTTAATTTGTTCCTCAGTAGATTCAAATAAGACATCACTATCTGTTTTTAGGTGTACTTTCCCTCCAGGTTTTAAAATCTTTCGATAGCGATCAATAAATATCTTTGATGTCAAACGTTTGTTTGGCTTATTCGGCTGAGGATCTGAGAATGTCAGCCAGATCTCATCTACTTCATTCTCTCCAAAAAGTCGATCGATAAAATCAACTTTTGTTCTCAAGAAAGCAACGTTTTCTATTCCTTGCTCAATGCACTCCGTTGCTCCGACATACATTCGAGCTCCTTTGATATCTACTCCTATAAAGTTTTTTTCGGGATATTTCCTTGCTAGGCCGACTGCATATTCTCCCTTACCACAACCTAGCTCTAAAACAATAGGATGGTCATTTTTGAAAACATCTTTACGCCAGTTGCCTCTATAGCCCGTCTTATCATTTTTTATATCGTCCATTGAGGGTTCAAAAACGTGATCCATCTTCTTCATCTCATCAAAACGAAACAATTTGTTTTTAGCCATTTTTATTAACTTGTACTGCAAAAATAGAAATCTTCTCATTGAAGTGTATCAAGCTCCATTAAATTCAATTCGGAATAAGCGCATTTTATTGAGTCCTCTCAATTGGGGACTTGGACATGTCACGCGTTCCATCCCGATTATCAAAGCGTTAAGTAAGCACAACGAAGTATACATCTGTTGTGATGAAGAGCAAGAAAAAATCTATCGGCATTACTTCCCCTCTCAATGGTACATTCCTCATTCTGGATACCCTTTTAGGTTTAATGGTAAAGGGTTATGGATTATGGATTTCATGAGACGAATTGGAAAGCTCATAGAATTTCAAAGAATTGAAGAGAAAAAGGTAGACGAGTTGGTGCAAAAATTTCATATTGATGTTGTGATTTCTGATCAACGCTTTGGTTTTCGATCCCACAACGCTAAGAACATCATTATATCTCATCAGGTAAACCTCCCAATTTCACCTCTTCTCTTTCCCATTCAGCAATGGAACCGGTCATTAATAATGAAGTTTGATGAAATTTGGATTCCAGATACAGAGACTCAAAAATTCGCTGGTAAACTAAGTCGTTCAAAATCTAAAAAGGTACACTACATTGGTACTTGTTCACGATTTGACTACGATGCCGTTGATCGATTTATTCCAAGAACTAAGACAATTCGCTATCTCGCAATTATAAGTGGTCCTCAACCATATAATCAAGAATTTTTTGAGACCACTTATGTAAAACTGAAAAATTCTAATCGATATTCTGTGATCATTGTACCAAATGATATTCTAGTCCCTGAAAAAACTCCTGAACACATCAAAATTTTGAGATCTCCAAACCATGATGATTTTTTAAATCTATTACTGAAATCAGAAATTGTCCTTTCCAGGGCAGGTTATTCAACTTTGATGGACCTTGTTTCAACAGATAATGAAGCAATTCTAATTCCAACTAAGGGACAACATGAGCAAATTTACCTGGCTAAATTTCATCAAAACAATCAAAAATGGAAGTTCTTGGAAGAAGATGCTTTTTTAAATTTTGAATTGAGTTAACTATTTACCCCAATTTCGCTTTCGTCTTCTCTCTCTCTTTCTGCGCTCTCTTTTACTCTTTCGAATTCGCTTTTTGGCCGACTTAGATTGCATCTTCCAGTATTCTTTCTCTGCTTTCTTTTTAGCTTTCTTGGCAGCCTTTAGCTTTTTTTTCTTGTCCTTAGCCCTCGCTTCATTGGCCTCTTCAACTGTAGGCTGATAACCAGGAGCCGTTGATGCACAGCCTGTGTTATTTAATATGAGCGCCAACAACAATAATCTGATTATGAAATACGTTTTCTTTATCATAACTTCGCATCACAGTTGTTCGACATGAAATTGAGGAAACTATTCATATTCACAATATTAATAATGTTTGTTGGTTGTACCAAAAACAATCAACACCCCGTTCCTTATTTTACATTTGATGCTAATATAAACTTAACACTTCCATCTTACAGCGATCTTCAAGGTGTTGGAGGCTGGGCATATGTTACAGGCGCAGGATCTAAAGGACTTGTGGTTTACAGAAGAAGTGTGAATGAGTTTGTTGCGTTCGACCGTCACTCTCCTGCCCCTGATGGCTTTGATTGTGGTTCAGGTTTATCTGTTGATGAAGATAATTTCTTAATTCTAAATGATCCGTGTTCAACTGCAAGATTCTCTCTATATGATGGATCTGTTATAGACGGTGATACCGAATGGGGGTTAAGACAATATCTAACTGCATATAATGGTGGGCAAACCTTAAGGATTTATAATCCTTGATCCTCAAAGAATTCTTGCTTACCAATGAATCCCTAATGGCTGCTGTTAACTAAATACATTTGGTATTTAAGTAGACGAATATTCAATCCTTTTAACCAAAATTGGCATTCATACGTTATATATATAAATAGTTGGCTCGATTTTAGCTGCTTTACTAATGATGAAATTATTAATATCCATATTATTCTTGGTTTTTGCGCAATTCAGTATTGCACAAACAAAAAGCGTATTATTTATTGGTAATAGTTTTACGCTAAACTTTGACATGCCTAAAAAACTGGAAAAGATTGCCAGCTCACAAGGTGTTTCATTGGTGACTGAACAGGTTACAGAAGGCGGTAAAGATTGGCATTATCATGCTACAAATCCGAAAACATATCAGAAAATTGCTGCAGAACCATGGAACTATGTAGTTCTTCAAGGAAAAAGTTATGAGCCATTGTACCCAGATAGCACTGTTGAAAGAAATACTATTCCATACGGTCAACAAATGATTGATAGTATTAGACACCACGCTCCAGATGCTAAGATCATGCTTTTTATGACGTGGGGGTATAAAAATGGTATGTTGCTCGATTACGAAGAAAAAGAAATCGATTATAAAGAAATGCAAGAACGTCTATACAATCGATATTTAGAGTTTGCAGATAACTTTGAAGTTGCTGTTGCCCCAGTCGGATATATTTGGAGTCGAATTCGAGAAGAGTATCCTGATGTAAATCTTTATTACGAAGATAACTACCATCAGAGTCACTATGGTTCATTCCTTATCGCATCTACATTTTACAGTATGATATTTGAGTCGACAATTAATAACTTCTCAAGTATTCCATATAAGGTTGAGGAGAAAGTGGCCCGCAATATAGCCACTATGGCGTCAAACACTGTATTGAATCCAAACAGCAACTGGAGAAAATCATACTGGATGGATAAAGAGTTTGAAATGATGGATTACAATATTTACAAAGGAAAAATCACTATAAGAGCGAATGTTCCAGAAGGTTATAAGACCAAATGGAAAATCAATGGCAAAAAAGTAAGTAATGAATCATCGATTGAAGTACCACTTGATAAAAAGATCAAGGAAGTATTATTAATCTCTCGTGAAGCTATTCTGCGTCGTCCTAGACGAGAAACAATGATCATAACGGAAAGGAATCGGGTGAAGTAGACCAATTAACAACTCTCTTTTCTATTTCATTGATTATTTACTTCATTAGTATATAACATGTCCTTTTGAGGATCCTTAATTAAATATTAACTTTAAAATATTGTGTAACCAAGAAGCACAATACACGCCACTACGGTATGTATTGTAAAGTTTTATGGTTCATATAAATAAGTTACAATTAAATGATACGAGCAAAATTTCAAGAGGTTGCTAATCAGCTTGATTGCAAATATGAATATTCTGAGAAAGGGCACGTTTCAATAATATCACGTGACATTCCAGTTTCTTTTCACAAGCTCACAATATTATATAAATCGGTTACCATTAATTTGGTTTATGAATTTGGTGGACAGAACTTGGGAAAGGTTGAGACTATTATTGATACAAATAAAAAAATTCACAACTTTTCTGTTCAAACTAAAAGTCAAATTCAAAGATTGTTTTCCAAAGAGAAACATGTGTTTAAGGTTGAGGCTAAAGATCACATATTTGAATCAGAAATCAAGGAGATTTTATATTCCTCCAAGTACAATGACATAGTTATCAAAACTACATTCGAACCAGAAATAGCTGGACTAAAACAAGAAGGACAGTATACTATTAGTACTGGATTCTACTTGGGATTTGAAGACAAAGAACTATCCATTATTCCATCAATTGACTTACACAAGAGAATTATTGATGTGGTTATAAAAAGATGTAGTTAAAACCACCTATACTCCGCTGCATCATCTGCTCTTGTTTGAACAATCATCCAAACTCAATCACTCCCCTTTCAAATTAATGCTTAATTTCAAGGATAACAGCGTTTTTTTTTAGCTTAGAACATCACCAAATCAACTACCACTCTACAAACTCCTTCTCAAAAAACTCTCCCTGCGACCCACCCCATTCTACTGCAGTAAATCCTTTTCGCTTTGGTCGTTCCGGAAGCACCTGCTCAGTTAATTGAATTGGTGCATCAAGTGGTTCCACCAGCATCATTATTCGAATCAGTTGATCTGGCTTTGGAGTAATATTCAGTTGTGAAACTTTCTCGTATTCCTCTTCCGCGAAATAAACCGCATTGTAAGGAGATTGCTCCATCTTTGGTAGCCAATATATAATGAACTCATTCGCTTCTTTATCATTGAGCCCAAGCTGGTATAGCTTCTCCTCCAAAAACTCTTGTGCATCCCCTTTCGATACTACAAAACCTTCTGTTAAGTTTTTGGCAATGGCTGGACCTTCAGTTTCCCAGAATAGACAGTAATAATTGCGATCGTTGTATGACATCATGCCATTTGGAGCCGCAGTTACATTCCAACCTGACAACGCATCATATTTTGGATAATCATATGCAATCTGATGATCTTCCTGCAAGTTCAACTCAACATTTACATCCGTTGTATCTTCTGGATATAAATATAGTACAGGCTTTTCTGCCATGAAGTTACGGAAATCACCACCAGTAATTTGATGCGTAATCCCCAATTTCAAGTATAGAAATTCATTCTTCACACGAACTGGTCGAGGAGTACCATAATTAGATGTCTCATAAAAATCTTCATCCTGAGGATAAAAATGATCATCTGTTAAGTGGCCTTGCAGACTGCTCATATATTCTCTTCGAACAAAGTCATTAATACTTTGCAACTGATATCCGACACTTAATGAAAGCGATGAACTATGATTAAATTGCCAACGTACTCCAGTAGCTAATTCACCAGAAAAAACAAAATCAGTTTCTTTGATTTTTGGACCGCTATGAGTGGAATCTGCAAAGTTCATGGACCAGTTGAATGAATTTTTCATTCTATAAACTCCAACACCTATCTCCCCCCGACCGAAGAAATACAAGTTTCTATAATTCCAAAAAGAATAGTCTGCAAATAAGTTGACGTTTAAATAGCGAACACTTCGTTTGTATTTCCAATCAACATCGGGTGCATAAAACTGAGCAGAATTTAATTGACGTGTATATTCGTTGACACCTTTAAATAATCGCTGCCATCTAAAACTTCCACCAACCTGTAAAGGTCGAAACTCACTAAAGTTATATGCAGCATCAACAAACCCTCCCAAACCTGGAGTATACCATTCTTTAAGTAAAGGTTGATGAACAATACTTGGATCATCAGCAAATTTCTTCGATGAAAAAACCCCATTTGTTGGAATCGCCGAAAACGGACCAATAGAGAAATGCATTCCCTTCGGGATAAAATAATAGTTGTCCTGCCCTTGCGAAAGGAGGCTTATTGATAAAACAAGTGTAAGAAGTAGATTTCTCATATGTCAAAGATTTGCAGTTAACAAATAATTAACAAAATGCGTACCAATCTATTTTTTCTTCTTGAGTTTCCTTGCTTTTCGTATTCGAATATTTAAGAATTCTATTCCCAGAGAGAACACAATTGCAAAGTATAAATAACCTTTTGGAATGGTTCCTACTGACTTTCCAAATACCTCGGTGTGAGAAAGGTGAGCTCCTTCTGTTACCAACAAGAACGCAATCAAAATCAAAAAGGCTAATCCGAGAAGCTGCATACTCGGATGTTTTTCAATAAACAATCGAATCTTGTTTGCAAAAACAATCATGACAGCCATAGAGATCACCACAGCAATAATCATTAACACCAATGAATGATTCGGATTTGGGGACATCCCATTTGTCATACCGACAGCAGTCAGAATAGAATCTAATGAAAAAATCAGGTCTATCAGCAACACCTGTGTAAGAACCTGACCCATTGTACTGTTCTTCGCTTTTTCTTCAACCTCTCCCTCTTCATCGATTTCCACTTTATCCATGATCTCAGAAGTTGCCTTATACAAAAGGAATATTCCCCCCAGAATTAAGATTAAAGCCTCCCAACTTAAAGAAAAACTGATCCAATCCTCATGGACTTCCCAAAAAGGAGTTTTTAATTTAGTTAGATAAGAAACAAAAAAGAGCAAGATAATCCTTTGAACTAGTGCAAGCAGAAGCCCAACATTCGTAGCTTTTTTTCGATTCGCCTCAGGCAGTCTTCCTGCGGCAATTGAAATAAAAACAATGTTATCGATTCCTAAAACGATCTCAAGGAACGTTAAAGTAATCAGAGCCATTATCGCATCTCCACTTAATAAAAAATCAATCATAGTTTATTCTCTTTGTGCGTCTTTAAAATTACAATTTTATATCGATCACACTACTTTCTTCATTTTAAGGTCTTCTGCATAGATGAGATAGCCCTCGACATTTTTCATGCCCATTTGACTGAGGACTTGGCAATAGTTTTGAACCTGCTGCTCATGTTTCCGGAGCTCTTTTCCTGTTTTAAAATCAATAACCACTACGCCGTTATCCGTTTTTACGATCTTATCTGGGCGTTTCACGTGTTTTTCATCGATCAAAATATCTTGTTCACTTAATATCTCTCGAGCATTTGACATCAAATCAGTGTAAGCAGATATACCCATTATTTCTTTTACTTTGCCTACTACATTATCGATCTGATCTAGATCTAAAAGGTCCTGTTTCTTGAGTTGATTCACCTTATCATCGACTTCAGATATTGTTGATGCATGTGAAAACAATAGGTGCAACTGATTTCCGAACAACTGATCTTCACTCAATACCTCCTCCTCTTTAAGTTCATCATCTTGAAGGGATATTTCAGGGAACCAAAGAAAATCATCCAGATCTTCAGGTATAAAGCCTTCTTGAATTTTACCTGATCGTTTAATATTGATTTCGCTGCCAAGTTTAATTCGATTTTCAGAGGCTTCAATACCTAAATCGTTTGGAAAATTCGGTATTGCAGTATTAATCAATTGGCTCAACTTAGTATAACGAGTACTACTCTTACTTGGTCCTTTGTTATCCGTTAATGCATAAACGCGATCTTCTGCTCTTGTAAAGGCGACATATAATAAGTTCAACTGATCCAATAATATCTGTTCATATTCTTCTGTGTAAGATTGATCCACGTATGAAGGCACGTTTTTGTTGGAGAGTTTTACATGCAGTATTTCATCATCTACTTCGAAGAATTGCTTCTTTTTATGTGGCTCAATCGACCAAGTCAAATCAGGTAAAATAACCACGGGAAACTCTAATCCTTTTGATTTGTGGATAGTCATTAATTTAATGGCTTGATCATTTTCTGGTAGTTGAATATTTTCTTTATGCGCTTTTGACTCCCAATACTCTAAGAAGCTTCTGAGATCTGGTCCAAAGCGTAAATCAAATTGCTGAAGTATTTCGATCAAATGATGTAGATATGGATTTTTGAGAATATTCAACTTCATCAATAAAACAAGCTTCTGACCAAGGTCGAACATGTTCTCGTACCCCATAAACAACTTAGATTCACCTCCAAAAATTTGATCCATGAATAAATTAAAATCAAATCTACCCACTCTATTTTCGAGCCAATATGCATTCATTGCAACAACAGGATCTTCCCCTTTCACTCTGAAATAGCTGGTTGCGAATTTCATTTGAGCTGTCTTATTGGAGCTGTTTCTTCGCAATTTAAAATAGTCAATCACAAATTGAACAGTTTTATCTGCGTCAACGGAAAGACTGTCCGAACTAATGACTTTAAACTGTTCTTCGCACATTGAAAGTACTCTGGCAAGATGATTACCCTCTTTCTTCCTTCTAACCAAAATACAGATATCACCAGGCTGATAACCGTTGGATATTACCTGCCGAACTTTGCTTACTACAAAGCTATCAATGTGCTCTTTATAGTTCTCCTCATTTTGCGTGTCATACAACTCAAACTCCACATACCCGCCTTCTTTTTGTTTCGGAAATTGTTTTATATCCGAATAATAATCAGAGAAATGTTGAGGCAAATGATCAATTAACGTTTTAAAAAAAGCATTGTTAAAGTCTACAACTTCCTTTTTTGAGCGATAGTTATCATCTAAAGGTCGCTTCTCACCCATCGTCTTAAATTGCTGAGAAATTCTGGAAATCTCAGGATCATTTTCGGGATTATAGATACCAGGAAGACTTACAAACTGCTCTACCAGTCCATCTCTAAAACGATAGATAGCTTGTTTAGGGTCTCCAACGATTAAGTTCTTACGGTTATTGGCAATTGAGTCTTCCACCAATGGAATTAAGTTCATCCATTGCAGTCTACTCGTATCCTGAAACTCATCGAGCAAAAAGTTATGAAAACGATTACCTAAGCGCTCGTATATATAAAGAGCACTCTCCTTATTCAAAAGTTTAGCGATCATTGTTCCAAACTCGGAAATTCCAATCACGCTATTGCGCTCTTTGTAATCAGAAAACTCTTGATACAAGTACTTAAGAAGTGCCATATCAAAAAAGTTCTTGTGTAATGTTTTGTAGAAGTAGTAATCATCGAGTAAACTGGCTTCTAGGTTGAAAAATGCCTGAGTCCTCTCCATCAAAACTGGATCTACGTTATGTTCATCCTTTATGTTATCTCCATCTATCGTTTTTTGAACTGTAGCTGAAACGGATCTTGGATTATCCAATGATCGATCATCTAAGCTTATGAAGTGAGCATATATACCTTTAGACTTACTAGGGTAATCCTCAGGAGAAGAATTCAACGATTCAAAATATTCCTTCAGGTCATTCTTTGAATTATTGTATTTGGTCTCTATCTGCTTCTTATTTGCAATGATCTGATCGAGGTCGTCTTGCTCGAAACTTCGTTTGAGCAGCATATGAATAAACTCTTGCTCAGTTTCTTTGGTTAACACCTCAGCAAATTCAATGAGCTTTTTCCTGAAGTTCCATTTATTTCCTTCGTCAAGATTTGTCTTTGCATACTTAACAGTAATCTTGGTGATGGACTCATAGCCTACTTTACCAATTTTAGATAATAACTCGTCAACCACCTGTTCAATGATCTCTTTTTCATCTAACACAACCTCAAAATCTTCTGGAAGTTCCAAGTCTTTATTAAAGGTTCTAATTAATCTGAGACTAAACTTATCTATCGTCATTACATGAAAATCCTCATAACTATGTAGAATTTCACTTAATGTTCTTTCTGCATTTGATTTGATTTGCTGCCTTGACAAACCAGTATTCTGAGCAGTCTTATCCAAGATTGTTTCAGCCTTCTTCTGCAGTGCTTCTGGGAGAGCATCAAAATGACTCAACATATCCAGCGCTTCTATTATTCTGGACTTCATCTCCCAAGCGGCCTTGTTTGTGAAGGTCATAGCAATCACATGCTTGAAAGCACTTGTTTTTTTTGATTCTGAAATCGTCAATCCCAGATATTCTTGAACTAAGGAAAATGTTTTCCCACTTCCAGCGGATGCACTATATACAGTTAGCGGTTTGTTTTGAATCATGGTTTCAATATACATTAAACCAACTAATTTAGCCTTAATCGCGTCTTAGAATTACGAACAAATAGAGTATTCTTATGTAATATTTGTCACTCTCAAGCTATTAGGTGGATTATTTAGATCTTTGAAGTTTGTTTTCAATTTATAAAACACTTATATTTAATTTATGAAAAAGTTATCGAACATACTACTATTAGGAACTTTAGCAGCATTCATTCTTATTGGATGTAAAGAAGATCCTCCCGAAGAAGATCCTGCTGAGGACACTATGCAAACGCGTGTCAATCTTGTTCCAACCTATGATGGTCAACCATTCGATTTTTTATCGAGTTACACTACTCAAGAAGGTTATACCATTGAGTTCACAAAGCTCAATGTAATTATGACCGATGTTAAAAATGGAAGTAACGTTCTCACAAGATCAATGGTCTATAAATTTGAAGATAGTCCAACATTGATGTGGCAAGGTGATGGAGAATATACAGAATTTCCAAACTTAACTATGAATATTGGTGTAGGTGCAGATCGAAATAACGAAGATCCTTCGGCACTTCCTGCTGATGATCCGTTAAATATTCTCAATACTGATGATATGCACTGGGGTTGGAATACAGGTTATATCTTCTTGATGTTAGAAGGTAGAGCAGATACAACGCAGGCTCAAACTGGACAAGACATTGCAACATTTACCTATCACGTTGGTATGAATCAATTGCTTAAAAATGTTGAATTGAACAATCTTAACTGGCAATCTGTTTCTAATACGCTCTATGAAACCAATCTTACAGTTGATTTGTATAAAGTTTTTGACGGAGACACTGCAGATGTTGATATTAAAGAGAATAGAACATCGCATACAATGCCGGGACAAGAACAATTAAGTGATATCGTTATTTCAAACTTTGCAAGTGCTCTGAAAACACAATAATGAAAAGACTTCTGATCATATCTTTAGGAATAATTTTAATTTCCACTGCATGTAGAAAAGATGTTGTGGAACGATCTATAACCCCATATACACCGGATGTTCCCAGTCACTTCCCAGCAATGCCAATCCCTGCTGACAATCCTTTTTCAGTTGAAGGTGTTGCACTAGGTAGACAATTATTTTACGATGAAAGGCTAAGTCGAGATAATACTGTTTCTTGCGCTTCTTGTCATGATCAAGGGGCTGCTTTTTCAGACAATAATCAATTTTCACAAGGTATTGACGGTCAATTTGGAGATCGAAATTCAATGGCACTAATCAATTTAGCTTGGCAAGAAGACTTTTTCTGGGACGGTCGAGATCAAACTCTCGAAGTACAAATTATCGAACCTGTTATCACTGCTCATGAAATGGATCAAACCTGGCAACAGACGATCAATAAGTTAAGTGCTGATGTAAATTACAGCAATCAGTTCTTTACGGTTTTCGGAGTTCAAGAATTTGACTCATCTCATGTGGCAAAAGCTATGGCGCAATTCCTTCGAACGCTGATTTCTGGGAGTTCAAAATATGATGTAATGTACAAATATCAGAATAGTCTACCCTTAACTCCTCAAGAGCAAGCATTGTTTAATGATATCACCGTTGAAGAATGGGCGGGCATGGATGTATTCTTTAGTCTTAGTGCTGGTGACTGTTTGCATTGTCACGATGGGGCTTTAGCTCAAGTTAATATGTTCGCAAATAATGGTCTTGATGCGAACTTCGATGATGATCCTGGTAGAATGGCTGTAACTGGAAACCCGAATGATGCAGGTAAGTTTAAGGTTCCAACGTTGAGAAATATTGAATTGACTGCTCCTTACATGCACGATGGAAGATTCCAAACATTGGATGACGTTATTAATCATTACTCTGTAGGACTGGTAGAAAGTTCAACCATTGATCCACTAATGGAATTTGCTCATCAAGGTGGAGTTCAGTTAGATGGTCAAGAAAGAAATCTTCTAAAAACATTTTTGAAGACTTTTACAGATGAGAGCTTCATTAACAACCCTGATTTTCAAGATCCAGAGCAATAATTGACTCAAACGTCATTATCTTTAGCATAGCTATCTATGTAGTCTCCCTGAATTTTAGTTTATTTGTTATAACGTTAAACAATATCGCATGGAAGATCGTAGAAGGTTAACAACAGAGGAGAAAGCACTAAAGGTAAATCTTACTCCAGATATTTTTGGATCTTTTTCTGAGATCGGTGCTGGGCAAGAAACCGCAGCGAACTTCTTCAAAGCTGGTGGTAGCTCGGGAACTATCGCATTTACCCACTCTGCTTACGACATGAAAGTTTCAGATAGTATCTATGGTAAAGCCAAAAGGTATGTTTGCGAAGAGCGCCTTGTCACTATGTTGAGAATTGAATATGACTCTATTTTGGACAACCTCCAAGAAAGAAGAGAAGATACTAGATTCTTCTCTTTCTGCAATACTGTTGAATCGCTAAACTACCACAAAACCAATCAAGGTCAAGGTTGGGTAGGTTTAAGGTTTCAGATTAAGCCAAATACAGAACCAAACATGATCATTCTGCATGTAAAGATGCACGATCAAAGCAATAGGGCTCAACAAGATGCGCTAGGTATTTTAGGCGTTAACCTCATCCATGCAGCCTACTTTCATTCAAACGGAGAGTTAGATTATTTTATAAATGCGCTAGTACATAGGCTACCACGTGATCGCATGGAAATAGACATGCTACGTGTTAGTGGTCCTGACTTCGAACATGTTGACAATAGAATCTTAGCTCTAAATCTGGTAAAAAGAGGAATAACAGAAGCTACAATGTTTGATCAAACGGGCAAAGTATTACAACCCGCAAATGCGCTTTACAAAAAAAATATTCTTTTGATGCGTGGACGATTTCGTCCAGTAACTAAGGTTCACATTGATATGCTTTCTAGTGCTAGAAAGAAATACATTGAAGAAGATGGTGTTGAAAAAGAAAATGTTAGAGAAATATTTGAGCTAACGTTGAAGGATCTTACTGCTGATGGAAAGATTTCTGATAAAGACTTTGTCGATAGAGCAGAGCTTTTAGGCTCAATGGGACACACGGTTATGATCTCAAACTATCTTAAATATTACAAGATGGTTGATTACTTAAGTGAGTTCTCCAGAGGACGAAAAATGGGAGTGATTTTAGGGATTTACAACCTACATACAATTTTTGATGAGAAATACTATCAAAACTTAAAAGGTGGGCTACTCGAAGCATTTGGAAGAGGATTTGGACATAATGTGAAGTTGTATGTTTATCCAGCTACAAATGTTGAAACTGGAGATTTATATCAATTAGAGGATATTACAATTGAGCAACACCTTAAGGGTTTATTAGAATACATGGAGGCCAATAATAAAATAGAAGGATTAGAAGGCTTCGATCGGAAATTACTTCATATCATGTCTGATGATGTACTTTCTAAGATTAAAGCTAATTCTAGTGCATGGGAAGAAGATGTTCCTGAACAAGTTGTTAAAGCCATTAAGTTTATGCGACTATTCGGATACACCCCTTCAAAGGAAATGGCCTAATCTCTTTTCCTGTATCTCTCAAGACTTCCCATCTAAGGTTTAATCAACTTGATGATAGATAAACCTCTTTAGAAGTGAGCTTTAGTTATTTTGATCGAATGTTAGTCCGATTTTAACTCCTATATGAACATAAGGCTTGAGTTCTCTATTTTCATTTTTCACAATGATCATATCATTATTTGTAGGAGAGGATGGATCCGCAAATTCTTCAGTATAGTTAACAATTGTTTCTGAACCCAACCCGAAACCTCCGAAAAAATCCCAAAAAACATTGTCATACACAAAGAACTGATAACCAAAAGTCAGTCTGAATTTACTTACATTAGTGCTTCTAGAAAAAATATCATCACTCGAATTAAATATCTGTTGAGAACGATATTGCTTATACTTAAATTCTCCGGCTATATAGAATTCTTCAGGAGTGTATACAGGGTAATATCTAAATCCTATTAAAGCGCTAGGACCAAAAAGGTTGTTTTCGCTACTCACTGAGAATATATCGTCATTAATAAAACCTTGTATGTAATCTTCAATAGTAATACCTAACCCAACTTCCATGGAAAAGCTTTTAGCCAGAACACGCTCATAGTAAAAGGAGAAATCGCCGGCGAATGGACTCAAAAGACCAAACTTAAATAAATTTCGAGCATAAATTTCATCTCTCTTTTCATCTTGCTCTTCTGAATTAAAGACAACCACTTTCGGTCCATCATCCTGAGACAATGATTGAAAAATATTAAAAGTGAGGAATAAAATAAGAATAAATACTTTATGTTCTTTCATAACAAAATGCTTTTCAGGGTTATATAATAGGTTTACCAAAATAAGAGTAAAATTAGCAAAAGTATTCTATATTTGTTCCTCACAAAAATATTTAATTATGAAACGAAACCACTTAATTGGAGCATTTATTTCAATACTTTGCTTTTCAAGTCTTTCTTATTCACAAGACATTGAAGTCGTCAATGGAAGTGAATTTAAAGTATCACTAACCGAAGATTTAGAACAAGTAATTTATGCTGATGACGAAAAAACAACGTTTTTAACTCAAGCTGGACTCTTCGGAAACAAATTCAGTATTCTAAACTTTGATGACAAGCTTAATGTAATCGATAATCGATCTATCGAACTTCCCGAAATCAAAAATAAAGAAGTTGAATATATGTCCTCGACGAATATTGCAGGAAAACCTTTCATATTCAGTCGTTATTATGACCGTAAAATGAATAAGTACTTCGTCTTTTCAAGTGAAGTAGATACAGAAAAAGCTTCTTTCAAAAAACACTATGAATTGGTTGAAGTGAAAGATGATGACTTCAAAAAAAGACGTAATCCCTTTACTACCGCAATTAGTGAAGATTCAACTAAAGTTGTATTCCTTACAGAGTATCCAACAAAAAGGAATGAAAATGTTAAGTACGGTGTAACTGTTCTTGACCGTGACATGAAAGAATTATGGTCAAAAGACATTCGGATTAACGAAAAAGACAAAGACTTCAGATTCACTTCTATTAAAATTGATAAAAAAGGAAATATCCATTTTGCAGCGAGACTAAGAATGTCTCGTGAAGAAAAAAGAGATGCTGATGCCAATTCTAGATATTACTATAACGTCTATTCATATTTTCACGAAGAAGAAGAGCTTAAGCAATATGAGGTAGGGTTTAAAGATGAGATCATGAGTACTCTTAGACTTACAGTTGATGATAATGATCAACTCGTTGGTATGGGGTTTTATTCTGAAAGAAAAATCTTCGGAGGTTACAAAGGCTTTTTCTATTTTAGAGTAAATCCAGAGACTCAAGCAGTTGAAGCAACAAACCTAAGTCCTTTCGACAAAGACCTAATTGCAAGCCTTTACAACAATGAAAGACAAGGGAAAAGAAAAGCCGACAAAGGTAAATTTCCACCATATACAATTAGAAAAAGTATTGGTCTAAGTGATGGTAAAATTGCAGTTATTGCAGAACATTATTTCAGGACAGAGTCTGATGAAAGAATTTCTTATTTATTTGGGAATGTTGTTGTGATGTTCTTGGATAGCGAAGGTAAAATGACTACTGCTCAAGTAATAAAAAAGAAACAATATGCTACATCCAAAGTTGAAGGGCCTTCTTTATTGCAAATGTTTGGCTTAGGACTTTATCCAGGGACAAACGAAGTAGCTTATTACGGGATATCAATTATTCAGAAGGATGATGACATCTATATTCTTTACAATGATAATCCAAAGAATAAAGAGAGATTAAAAGAAGGTAAAAAACCAAGATCAGTTCGTAAAAGAAATGCTGTAACACAATTAATGAAATGCTCTGCAGACGGTTCTCAGTCTCAAGTAGAATTATTCAAAGCACAGGACAGAAAGGAAGGACAGAAAATGCCTTTAATGCCTCGATCTTACACACAATACTCTAACAATTCAACTATAATTTTAGGAAGAAATGGTAGAAAAATGAGAGCTTCAAGAATTACGATTCAATAATTGTATCGATATTATATTCTAAAAAAAAGGGAGGTAATTAATATTACCTCCCTTTTTTTGTTAATCCCTTTTACGATATTTCTTCATCCTTTCAATCTTTTCTTTGAAAGAGCCTTCTTGTGGTTTTTCCTCTAAAGACTCGTCTGACGATATTTCTTTAGATGGCGTTTTTGAGTCATTTTGAGGCTCTTCAACTTCTTCTTTTGAATCATCTTCCGAATTGTCATCCTCATTATCTTTCGGAATCGTATACTTTAAATTTGGGCGATTGTATTTAGTCGTTTTAGGCTCTTGCTTCTCCAAAGGTTTAGATTCTTTTTCCGAGGCTTTCTCAGCATCTTTCTTGGGAGTTATCACTTCGTCCTTAACTACCTTTTGAATTGGGTTTTCCTCAACTTTTGGCTCAATTACCTCTTGCTTTTTTTCCTCTTTTTGAGCTGCTTTCTTCTCTTGCTGAAGCCTGTAGTATCGTTCAAGTCGTGTTTCTTTCTTCTTAGTAGGCTCATCTTTTTCCTCTTGAATGGCCGACTGATTATCTTTCGTCTCTTCTTTTTCATCTTTAAGGCTGCCCTCAAATATTTCGAACTTTCTGAAGCTACACTCGAGGCTTCCGTTGAACACTTTTATCTTGGCATTTGGTTTAAGCCCTACACGTTTGATAGCATCAATATTTGAAGAAACAGCCCAGCAATTATATCCTGGATACTTCTGCTTGAAAGTATCACCAATCATTTCATAAAACTCAATCATGTCATCACCCATTCTTTCACCATATGGCGGATTCATAATAAGTGTACCTCCTCCTTCAGGAGGGTCGAGGTCTTTAAATTCTGAAGTTTCGAATTGAATCATTTTTCCTATTGGAGCAACTCTCGCATTTCTTTGCGCTTTTCTAATCATTCCTGCATCTTCATCGGATGCCACGATTGGAAAATCAAGTGTTATTGGTCGATCATTACCTTCGGATCGCACCTCCTCCCAAGCTTCGGAATCATACGACTTGAAATTCTTGAAAGCAAAATGACTGCGTTCTATCAATGCTGGAATGTCTGCAGCCCAAAGAGCAGCTTCAATAGCGATGGTTCCTGATCCACACATAGGATCGACCAATGTACTCTTCTTGTCCCATCCAGACAACCTCAATAGGCCGGCAGCAAGCACCTCGTTCATCGGAGCTTCCCCCGTTTGTTGACGATAACCCCTTTGAAATAATGGGACTCCACTAGAATTAAGTGATATGATTACTTTTTTCTCTGCAATGTATACATCAATAACTACCTGAGGTGACTTTAATTCAACATTTGGTCGCTCTCCAGTCTTATCACGGAATGTATCAACAATTGCATCTTTTACAACTAAGAAAGGATAATTGGTATGATTGAATATTCTAGAAAAGACAGCTCCTTTAACCGAAAAGGTTTTATCTACGTCAAAATATGATGTCCAATCAATCTTCTTCGCCTCCTTGTATAAGTCTTCCTCATTATGAATATAAAAACTCTCAATTTCCACAAGCACTGAAATTGATAATCGAGACAAATAGTTAATACGATAAACATCCTTCCATTGTCCGGTTAATTGAACAGAGCGATTTCCTTTTTCAACATCCTTGTAGCCAAGTTCATAAAGCTCTTCTGTCAATATATCTTCAAAACCATAAAGAGTCTTTACTGTAATTTTCACATCTTTCATATCACTTCTTTATATCTCTAATAAGCGGCAATTCCCAACTAAAAACCACAGCCAATGTTCGTAACGTTATAATAATACTTATCGATACCCAAATTAATAATCCGGTATCTCCCCATCCTAACCAACTACCAAGGAAGTACAAAGCACCACCTAGTAAACAAGGAATTGCATATACTTCTTTTCTAAATATCAAGGGAATTTCATTACATAGTACATCCCTAATTAATCCTCCAAATGTCGCAGATATCATACCTAGAAAAACTACTGTTAATCCAAAATGCTCCAATGCTAAACCTTTCTGAACACCAATAATTGTAAATATAGCTAGTCCGATTGTATCAAAAATAAATAAAGTTCTCCGCAGTTTTTTCAAAAAAGATCTGAATACAATACCAAAAGTACCTCCTGCTACAACCATTGAAACCTGAAACATCGATTCCATCCAAGCAATATCAACATTTAATAATAAATCTCTCAACGTTCCACCACCTAGTGCCGTTATAAATGCAATGATGTACCCACCTAATATATCTAGACTTCTGTCAGCAGCAGTAAGCATTCCGCTGATTGCAAAAACGAAAACACCAATATGGTCTAAGAGTGTAAGGATCATTAATTCTTCGTTACCGGGAAAAAAACTTATATTTTTGTACAAATTAACTCATTTTAAAAGAGGTTG
>CBFHXS010000022.1:0-28343 GCA_965659845.1 Brumimicrobium sp. | reverse complement strand
GCAGCATCAACTGCGGGTGCCGTTTGGTACCAATTTGTTGGAACAGGTAACGATGTCACAGCCAGTCTTTGCGGATCGACTTACGACACGAAAATCTTTGTATATTCAGGAGCTTGTGGAGCCTTTACCTGTGAGGGAGGGAATGATGACGCATGCGGACTGCAGTCTGAGGTAACAATTACAACTGTACAAGGCACAACATATACAATTATGGTTGCAGGTTTTGGATCCAGTACCGGAGACTACACTTTAGAAGTAACCGACAACGGTACGAATTCGGTAGCACCTTCCTCTATTACAGGAACTCCAAACGTCTGCTCAGGCTCAAGCACAACATTAACTCTCAATGGAGGGTCAGCAGGTTCAGGAGCTACAGCGAATTGGTATACAGGTTCGTGTGGAGCAACATCAGTTGGAACAGGAAATACGATCACAATATCTCCTAACACAACTACCAATTATTTTGTACGATACGAAGGAAATTGTAACACGACTAATTGCGCTAGTGTAACTATAAATGTTGATCAACCAGTTACTGCACCAGCTCTTTCAGGAGGAAATACAATTTGTTATGGTGAAAACGTAACACTTACAGGGACAGGAGGAAACGCCCCCCCAGCAAATTGGACATGGTATGAAAACACCGTAAATGGCCCACAAATTGGCAATGGATCAAGTGCAACTGTAAGCCCCTCCAACACTACAGATTATGTAGTAGAAGTTGCTGGGAATGGAGGCTGCCCTCCCGCAGTAAGTAACACAATCACCGTATCGCTCCCAATTCCAGATAACACTATTTCTGCTAACAATGCGCAAACTACTTGTCGAGTAGCACAAAATGGATATGTCCATTTCCTTGACCCAAATGGCAAACTGATTGCTTCAATTAATTCCAATGGACAAAACTTAGGACAAGTTTCTGCCACTTCTTATGTCGAAGGCACACCTTTGCAAGTTCAGGATTGTTCTGGATCTATATTCACCTCTGTACTTGATCGTCATTGGGTGATTACTCCAGAGTTTCAGCCCACTGGTCCTGTAGAGGTTATCCTGCCACTAACACCTGCCGAAGAGCAAAGTCTGGTTCAAGAAGCTAATAGCAACAATAACCCTAACGATGACTTGGCTGGATTAGGGAATATTGTACTGACTAAATATGCAGGACCTAGCAATATAGATAACAGTTTCCCAAATAACTGCTCAGGACAAGGAGGTAATGAAACATTTGACCTTTTTACTCAAACTGCAAGTGGATTTGTGAGTAATTATTGGCCAACTTACTCCGGGCAAGACCTATATACTTCATTTACCATCAACAGTTTCTCAGAATTTTGGCTGCACGGAACGAACAATAACAGTTCTCTTCCTGTAACGATGAATTATTTCAATGTCGAATGTGATCAGGAGTCTACAATCATTCATTGGGAAACAGCCTCAGAACAGAATTCATCACATTTCGAATTGCAAAGAAGTCGCGATGGACAAAATTGGGAGATAATACATAATGTTATTGCAGCAGGCAATACCACCTCAACATCCAACTATTCTTATTACGACATGAATAATGGAAGTGGAATTTATTATTATCGCTTAGTTCAAGTTGACTTTGACGGACAAAACGAAACATATGGACCAGTAAGTTCACAGTGCGAAAGTAAAGAGAATTCAATTAAAGTATATCCAAATCCAAGCGACAATAACTTTGTCGTGGTATTGAACTCCATATCCGATTCCAATGTTGCAAATATTGAACTGATAGATCTAAATGGTCGAGTTGTGATAAGTAGAAGCATGCAGATTACTACAGGTCAAAATTCTGTTCATTTTAAAAATACTCAACTGGATCCTGGTAGCTACATAGTAAAGGTTTCAGGAACATCAGAGACATTTGCTCATCGAATTCTCATCATACAATAAGTTCCATTTGAACAACTAGTAACAGAATGAATTGATTATGAAAGCATTAAAATGCAGATTAGGATACCATACGTTCGGAAAAAAGCTAAAAATAACAACGAATCTCTTTAATCAACGAACCATTAGGTTCCTACAACGCTGCCAAAATTGTGAAAAAGAGCGCGTGTTCGATAAATCAGAGGCTTTATAATGTGATTCTCCCGGTCTAAAATCTGGATGAGCATCCCATTTTGGGAATGATTTAAATACACAAAAAATTCGCTAATCAACCTTAAAACCTTGTTTTACAGTGTTTTAAAAATTTTAAAGTTTTATGGCATAATCTTGATAACCACCTATTGGAATTCTAAAGAGTACTATGAAAACTGTCCTGAACTACATATTAGATATTGACAGACTTAAAGAACTAAGAACAAAGGATGAATCGCGAATTCCTTATCTATTGGGTCTAGGACTCATCATAGTTTGCACAATTCTCTTTACAATATACACATTATGAGAAACTTAAAAATTAATGATCCCTATCGACTAGAAGAGTCAAAATCTAATAAAGACTTTAATCCTGTAATACTAGGTGAAGCAGAAGAAATGCACCGATGGGCCGAGTCTAGAGCTGTACACTTCGTGTTTATAATAGCAATCATGATGCTCTGCGCATTACTCATGTTTGTAATGAAAGTAGTTAACCTATTGGTTTGATTCTTTAAATATAGCTAACCCACAAATGCAATCAAGAACCAGTTATACAATTAGAAGCTGCATGTTCGGAATCATTTTCGCATAGGGCGCTCCTCATCATACAACTTACAACCATTATTAAACGAATATCAGATGAAAAACTTAAAAACGATTTTAACCATTTTGAGTATTGTAATTTGGTCTAGTTCAATCGGACAAATTGAATTTACCAGAGACAAACAATTACATACTTCAGTAGGAGCAGGTATTGGATCAGGACTTACCCAACTGATGATAAGTAGTGATCTAGGTTATGATCGAGTTGATGTGATTTTAGCCCCATTACTTCCCGTCACTTCCATAGCACTAGGCAAAGAAATGTACGACCAATCCATTAAAGGAACAAGGGCAAGTGGACCAGATATATTGTACACAATGATTGGTGGGATATGTGGTTCATTCATCACTTATACTGTAAATGACATGATTCTTAATAATAAAATAAAAAACAAGAACAAGATGCTTAAACTATAAGCAATCACTGACTATATATTGTTTATAGCCTTAATTGATCATCTGAATTTTCTAATCTCTAAAATTGAAATATGAAAAAACAATTATCCGAAATTAATAAGTTTATCAAAGTTGAAGTATTCTCATCTTTACAGCTCGATTTGAAGAAAGAGTTCAAAATACTAATTTCATCGATGCTCATCGTTACCGCTTTATTCTTTTCGCTAATGGCCTCATTTTTATGCCTAGATTTAATCTTGGTAAACTAAAAACAAAAAAGACTGATTAGCGCGGAATTAGAAACATTACTAAAGGTGATTTAATATGGCTAAAATGCTTACTCTTTAGGTATGTGATTATTTTGTAACAGCTGAAGCTATTTTTTCAAACTCACTTTCATTCGGTTCCCACAATTCAATCTTATTGTCTTCAGGATCCATAATATGGGCAAATTTACCATAGTCGAAGGACTGGATTTCACCAACGACAATCACCCCTTCTTCTTTTAAAACGGGCAACAACTGATCAAGGTCAGCTACTCTGTAATTGATCATAAATTCTTTACTAGAAGGCAAAAAGTAATCTGTATCCTTGTCAAATGGGCTCCACGTAGTGAAACTTTTTTTTACATCATCTTTTCCTGAGACAAATACGGTTCCGTACTGATCTGTATTTAGACCAAGGTGATTACTGTACCATTTTCTCATTTTTTCAGGATCTTTACATTTGAAAAACACTCCTCCTATTCCAACTACTCTCTTCATAATGCTTCTAATTTTTTTCTGATCTTTAATACCGTATTTAAATTTCTTGAAGTCCCTCGCTTTTTTAAAGCAGAATCGAGTGACTTCATTATTGACGGTGTTCCAATTTTATCTACCGAAAAATGTAAACATAATATGGAAGTATTATGATAAACAAGTTCAAATTCCTCAGACTTTTTTAGTTGACTAATCTCTGAACTGCATAAATTCGTTGCAAATGTGAATATTATTTTTTGACCCTTTTCTACTTCACGTATAACTTTAACAACCGCTTTATTTCCTATAAATTCAATCAATTGATTCTCAGTAATAATCTCATAGGGAATATGAAAATCAAAGTGTTTATCCAATAGTTCAGAGATAAGACTATTGATCTCATCGAGCTTCTTGTCAGATTCGAATAAAACATTCCCTGTATTTAAAAGAGTTGTTACATGAAGAAAACCAATATTAAGAAAGTACTCTTTAAGGTCGTCCATTGGTACTTTTTTATTACCTCCTACATTAATTCCTCTCAAAAGAGCGACATACTTCATTGATTTGATTTTTCCAATTCTTTAAATGAGGATGAGTTCTTGAGCCATTCTATCCCTTTATTAAAGTCCTTAAACACTTTGAGTGGATGCTTTGGGCGATCAAATTTATAATAGAAATCTGCCATCAATTTTTGCGCAACGTTATGAACCACAAGCGCTGAGGCTGCAACAGGAACATCATTCTCCATATTTTTAGCATTCTTTTGAGCTTCCCTTGTGAGTGATAAAAACTCACCAGAAGTAAAAATAAACGGTCTTAAAACAGCTGTAGCCTCCCAGTAAACACGTTTCATTTCGCTCTGACAATCGAGATCAATGGTAACCCTATCCTTGATATGAACATGAACAATCCCATCACTTCTCAATGTAACATTAATTCGATCTGTCTCAATAGTGCTCACCTGCCTAAAATAATAAAAAGGCAAGAGTTAAGCAGCGATTAGCGAAAATAAAACATGGAAGACTTTTGGTCGCATTTCAGCAAATTATATAACAAGGAATTATATTGACCTGACAGCATTCAGCAAAAAACAGCACGAATTCCATTCTGCATAACATGATGTCTATCTTGAAATAAAAAAATTAAAATGGGATCTAAAAAACATTTAATAACACCGAAATTGGGTTTGAACTAACTAGAGCTCAATAAGAACAAAAAAGGTGAACAACTTAATGCTCACCTTTTTCATTAATTCTGGCTTGTTGTCCCACTAGTGCTTACCTCGACTCCTGAAGTCGCTCGGCATAAACTTCTCGACCTGTGGGTTCAAACAAAAAATGCCCCAGCAAAGCTGAAGCATTTATTTGTTGTCCCACTAGGGCTCGAACCTAGACTCTTCGGTACCAAAAACCGACGTGTTGCCAGTTACACCATGGGACAGTTTCACAACGTTCTCCAAAACCTAAATTGGTGCGTTCTGCGGGTGCAAATTTATAACTATTTTCTATGTCTGCAAACAGGTTGGGAAAAAAACTTTTCACTTTCTATAATTTAATTGATTTTCAAACTATTAGAATTTTAAGAAATTTTAAAACCTTATTTTCGTTCACTGCTCGATTATTCTTAACTTCGTGCGATTCAAATTTTCACTATGAGTTATAAAAAGCTTAACATTTACCTTGGTTGGTTAGCGTTTTTAGTTGCGACCATCGTTTATTTCATTACAGTTGAAGACACAGCATCTCTATGGGACTGTGGAGAATATATAACTGCGGCATATAAACTTGAAGTTGGTCACCCACCGGGTGCTCCATTTTTCATGTTAATAGGTAGATTATTCTCACTTTTTGCTGGATCAGAAGCTGATGTAGCACTTTGGATCAATAGAATGTCTGCGTTAAGCAGTTCATTTTCCATACTCTTCCTTTTCTGGACAATTACCCTTTTTGGTAAAAAGATCGCTCAAAAAGGTGGAGAAGTAATGACAAGTGGTCAGAAAACAGCGATACTAGGTGCAGGATTTGTTGGAGCCATGGCTTATACTTTTACAGAGTCTTTTTGGTTCTCAGCAGTTGAAGGTGAAGTCTATGCCATGTCTTCTTTATTTACAGCAGTTATATTCTGGGCTGTTTTAAAATGGGATGAAGAAATGACCATGATCAAACGTGGAGAACTAAATCCTGAAGTTAGACCTTTGCGTTGGATGGTTCTGATCATGTTCCTGTTTGGACTAGCAATTGGTGTTCACCTCCTGGGACTTCTCGTGCTTCCTTGTATAGCTTATGTTGTACTCTTCCAAATGAAAGAGAAAGTTTCTCCAACGCTATTTATCGTAACAGGAATCATTGGTGTTTTTGTTCTTGCATTCATTCAAAATGGGGTTATACCCGGTACAATCGCGATCGCTTCAAGCATCGAAATCACTTTAGTTAATAGCTTCGGATTGCCATTTGGTTCAGGCGCTGCATTATTCTTTATTTTGCTCATTGGACTTCTTGTTGGTGGTCTCGTATACACAAGAAACAAAAAGAAAAAAGTTGCTAACACCGCAATTTTGGGGCTTATAATGCTTTTCATTGGTTATGGATCTTTTGCCACTATTGTTATTCGCTCAAATGCAAATACTCCTTTGGATGAAAACAACCCAGAAAATCTCGTTACCCTTCATGCTTATCTGAAAAGAGAGCAATATGGTTCTTGGCCTATTCTATATGGAGAATATTTTAATTCTAAACCTGCAAGTCAAACTGAGTTCAAAGATAGATCTCGAGTATATGATAAAAGGTGGGTTGTTACTTCTTCTAGCGGCTCTGAGGTAGCTGCATTCCGAGATAAGGTAGTAGCCATGAACTATGTAGAGAATAGTGGGCAATCATACGAATTGGTGCACAAATACTTTATAACAAATAAAAATTCGCGAGAAAAACAAATTCCTGTTTATGCTCAAAATACGTTCTTTCCGCGGATGTACTTTAGAAATGACGCCAATAGAGCCAGCGGATATCGAAGTTGGTCTGGATATAACCCAGATCGAAAAGTGCGCAGAAACGAGATCGGTGAGGATGGTAGGCCAATACCTACTTTTGGAGAGAACTTAACGTTTTTCATGAATTACCAAGTAGATTGGATGTATTGGAGGTACTTCATGTGGAATTTTGCAGGACGTCAAAATGATATTCAAGGACACGGTAGTGAACTTCGTGGGAATTGGTTGTCTGGTTTCTCATCTGTTGATGAACCCCGAATAGGTGCTACAGGTAAGGACGCTCCATATTTTACGAAGAAAAACCCAAGCAATAATAAGTTTTACTTCATTCCATTGATCCTTGGATTAATTGGGTTATTCTTCCATTTTTTAAAGGCTCCGAAAGATGCCTTTGTAGTGCTATTACTATTCCTGTTTACAGGTTTGGCAATCGTAGTCTATTTGAATCAAAAACCATTTGAACCAAGGGAGCGTGACTATGCTTATGCGGCCTCCTTTTACACTTTTGCCATTTGGATAGGGCTTGGAGTTTACGGTTTGTTTGAAGCCTTCAGGTCATTCAAATCAAATGAATACAAAAAACTGGGAATTTCTTATGGAGGTATTCTATTCCTATGTTTAATTTCGGATCTAGCAGGAAGTGGAAATGGAATGCCTGCAACTCTATCCGTGCTCATTATCGGTGCGATTGGTGGAGGTGCCATGACCTTAATGTCCATACTCAAAAGAGTAAAAGCGTCAGGTACAAGTGCAGCGGGTGTAGCTATCGTTTTAGGACTTATCGCTCCAATTATTCTTGCAATGCAAGGTTGGGACGATCATGACAGAAGTAATCGAACTCCCGCAAGGTCGTTAGCGTATAACTATCTCATCGGATGTTCTCCTAATTCAATTTTATATACTAATGGAGATAACGATACATTCCCATTATGGTACTTACAGGAAGTTGAGGGAATCAGAACAGATGTTCGAGTTGCTAACTTGTCACTAATGCAGACGGATTGGTATACTGAGCAAATGATGATGCGTGCCTATGAATCAGATCCTTTACCAATTAAATTTAGAGAAGATCAGATTTTAATGGGAGCAGGTAATACTGACTATGTTCTGTTTACAGATGTTGAAGCTTTAAAATCCAGTGGACAAATTTCTCCTGAAGTATTCGAAGAAATAATCCGCAAAAAGATCGAAGGTAATCCAGAAATTTTCTCAAATTCTTTGATGAGAATCAGAAGAGGATTGGCAGGGGCTATTCAGCAAATGAAAGGAAATTCAACTGAAGCGCAAGAACTTCTGGATAGAATCCAAGAAGAGCTTCAACAACCTTTGACTAGTCCTGGTTTTGACGATTACAATAAAATCGACCTTTTTATTCGCCGTATTTTTAGCGATGCAAGCAAAGGTGTAATCTCAACTAATGAGAATGTAATCAATCAAATACAATCAGCTGCTAACACATGGACTGACGCTTGGGACTTCCTTCCCATCGACTATGCGATGGAATATGTGAGAGATGACAATAACATGATCTCTAACCGAGGTCGTAAATTGAGATATTTCCCATCTTCAGGTTTTGTTTTACCAGTGAATGCTCAAAATGCTTTGAAAGCAGGAATAATTAATGAGGATCAAGTAAAAGATTGTAGAGATGTGGTTCGCTTCAACTTCAGAAAAGGAGGTTTATTCAGAAGCGATATCAATGGGCTTAGTAGAGAGGAAGTAATGATGCTCGACATTTTGGCCAATTTCGAATGGAACAGAGGTATTTACTTCTCTAGTCCTGGAGGGTCAGATGTTGCAAAGGCACTTTATGCTGAAGGTCTGGTTCAGAATTATGGTCAAATTCATGGGCTTTCTCCTTTAATTAAGGGAATTTCTGAACAAGATGGTCGTGAAAGAATGTTTGAGAATATCATGACAAAGTACGATTATGCAAACCTATCAGCTGAAGGTGTTTTAGTAGATTATTATGTCCGACGTCATACGGATCAATATAGAAACAGCTTTATTGATCTTGCTTCCGGTTATGCTTCTGCCTACAGAACTGCAAAATCTCAATTAGACAGAGATACAACGGGAAGTACTTCTGCATTGAAAAAGAAAATGCAGGAGAATGCTGACAAAGTAGCTGAAGTTATCTCCCATTCTCTTGAGAAACTGCCTTTAGACAAAGTTTTTGATTTCGGAGAACCAAGGGCAATAGGTAGAAGACTTCCAAATGGTCAGCAAATCTATACAGACGGTGTTATGCCAGAGTACATTCAAGTGCTATATGATGTAGATAAAACTGAGCTTGCGAATGATCTCGCTAAAAAATATCTAGATCAGCTGGAAACAATGATGAATTATTTTGGCAGTAGTGATCCAATGATCGCTTATGACAATCAAGATCACTTTATTGCGTTTAGCATGAACTTCTTGAGAACATACAGAACTGTTTATTTAAACAACCCAGAAGATCCAATTGGAGATTATGTTAATGGTCTTGAGAGTAGGCTCACTAACCAAGTTGTGCCGTCAATTGCAAAAGAACTGAGATCAAGAGAAATAAATGATAGCAGAGGTCGAAGAACGGTTACAAGAAAAATGAATAAAGAGGCTGATGAATTCATCAGCCTGTATGCAGCCTTATTACAAGAAAATGGTTTAGCTGAAGATTCAGCTGCAACGCCGCTTAATGGCCAATAAAATATTACGAATACCAAAATTTGTGGCGAGGTTTTATCCTCGCCGCATTTGGTATGGACCGAGCCAAGATTTCTTTCTGACATTTGATGACGGACCTCATCCAGAAATAACTCCTAAACTACTGCATTTGCTGAGGGAGGAGAATATCAAAGCCAGTTTTTTCTGGCAAGGTGCTCAAATAAAAAAATATCCAGAATACATTGAAATCGCGCTAAAAGACGGTCACACTATCGGTCATCATGGTTACCATCACATTTCTAATAAAACGTTATCCTTCGATAAGTTTAAATTGAATTTTCAAAAGTCTGAGACACTTGTTCCTCATGGTCTATACAGACCCCCAAAGGGAATTATCACTAAAAAACAAGCTCAATACGTGTTAAAATCAAATCAACTAGTGATGTGGAGTTATCTTAGTTACGATTGGGACCCTAGTTTTACAGTTAAGGATGTTATTACAAATTTCAAAAAAGGCTTGGGAAAAGGTGACGTATCTGTATTTCATGAAAATGATAAAACACGTGATCGAATATTTGAAATTATTCCCCAAGTGATCCATACCGTTCGGGAGAAAGGACTTAACTTTGCACCGTTACCAAAAAATAAGAGGATATGAGTGATGAAAAAAGAACATCGTTAGAAGAGATAGGAGAATTCGGATTGATCGATCTTCTTACAAAAGACCTTAAAAAACATCAAACCTCTACCTTATATGGTGTTGGCGACGACGCCGCAGTTATTGAGAAAAACGAAACAGAAGTAACATTAATCACAACAGACTCACTGGTTGAAGGTATACACTTTAACATGATGTATACACCGCTCAAACATCTCGGGTATAAATCTGTAGTTGTAAATCTTTCCGATATCTATGCCATGAATGGTAAAGCTGAGCAGATCACTGTTTCTTTAGCCGTTTCAAGTCGTTTTCCCAAAGAAGCGATTGAAGAACTTTACGCTGGAATAAAAACTGCATGTGATGTTTACGAAGTTGATCTAGTTGGAGGAGATACTACTTCTTCTCTTGCAGGTTTAATGATTTCAATCACTGCAATTGGCTCTGCAAAAAAAGATGAAGTCGTATACAGACATACAGCAAAAGAGAATGAACTTATTGTTGTTTCAGGAGATCTTGGAGCGGCATACATGGGACTACAAGTGTTAGAACGAGAAAAGTCTGTTTACAAGGCAAATCCAGATATTCAGCCAGATCTAGATGGGTTTGACTACCTGCTAGAGCGTCAACTTAAGCCAGAGGCAAGAAAAGACGTCATCAAATTCTTAAAAGAGCTGGATGTTCTACCTACCTCTATGATTGATATTTCAGATGGATTAGCGTCAGAACTATTCCATTTATGCAATAA
The DNA here is from genome assembly GCA_965659845.1 of Brumimicrobium sp. Lineage (GTDB taxonomy): Bacteria > Bacteroidota > Bacteroidia > Flavobacteriales_D > Crocinitomicaceae > Brumimicrobium. Next base: position 17,457 of record CBFHXS010000022.1, on the reverse strand, counting down.
AAGTAAACTTGGGTGCCAAGTGTATGATGATAAGTTTCCAATTGACACAAAGGTATCCACAACAGCCATAGACTTCAATGTCGATCCATCCACTTGTGCATTGAACGGAGGAGAAGATTATGAGCTGCTTTTTTCCATCAAACAAGAAGACTTCGATAAAATAAAGGGGAATCCACACATGAGTGTTATTGGTCATTTTACGCCAAAAGATAGTGGATTGTACATGATCGACAAACAAGGTTCAGCAATAGAACTCAAAGCTCAAGGATGGAATCATTTCAACAAGGAAACATCCGATAAAAAATAATTCTATTCACTATTGCGCATAAGCGATATTTGAATAAATTGAATAGTCCTTAACAATGCCCCATAATCGGAATACTGTAGACGCGTCCCGATGAAATCGGGATTCTTTCGGGAGTGCTAACCTTAATCTAAATCAAATGAGCTTTTCTGTGTACATACTATACAGTAAAGAGTTTGACCGCTATTACATTGGCCAGACAAATAATATAGAAAACCGAATCAAACGCCACAACAGTGGATATGTCAGATCTACTAAATCAAATCGGCCTTGGAGCATTGTTTTTCAAGCTAAAATGAAAGATAGAAGCACTACAATGCAATTAGAATCAAAACTCAAATCGCACAAATCAAGAGATAAAATAGAAGAACTCATCAAATCCGATCTAAACAGCATTTAAAAATAATTCCGATTACTATTGCTGATATGCGATATTTGAATAAATTTGTAGTTCCCAAATAATGCCCGGGTGGCGGAACTGGTAGACGCGTTGGATTCAAAATCCAATTCTTTCGGGAGTGCGGGTTCGATTCCCGCCCCGGGTACTAGAAAACCTCATAGACAGCAATGTTTATGGGGTTTTTACTTTCTATAGAATATGCTTTTTTTTATCATAACTCGATAGATGCTTTGTGATTAAATCGGGAATCTTTCGGGAGTACGAGCATTTAAGTGATGCAGTCAGTCAAGATACTGATAGTTTCATCAGCATTCGCTTCTCGCGCCGCATACAAAAATAGAAAGAGAAGCAGAATGAAAAGGAAGTTTCTGTTTTACTTCATTCTCGCTGTCATACCCTTTCTAAACTGAATAATTCAAGAAAGAATACCCTCTCTCAAAATAGTATTCTTTTCAAAACTCAACTCTAATGCTAAGCTAATTTAGCTATGAATACGCTCTGATAAACTTTCCTTAACAAACCCAAAACTCAATTCAAAAAGTCCTGTTTTTCACACTGACTAAGACAACTGTTGTTTCACTTAATGTATTCTTAAATCCATTTTTTATAAATTTAATATTATACACTTCATACGTAATATGTAGTTAATGGAAACAACAATTGATTTAAACTACTGATAAAATTCATTTTACTCCTTACGGTTAGAACTTGAGCAATTTTGCTGCGAATTCTAAACTAAAAATTCTAGTAAAATGAAAAACAAGTACTTTTCACAACGGGTCTTTACCTTAATAGGCTCATTGTTTGTGACTGGTTTATTATCCGCTCAAATCGGGTTTGATCCAGAAATTGAATTTGAACTGGTGCCAGATGAAGTGATCGTTCCTTCGTCCCCACTTCAAAAACAAGTAATCTTCATCGGTGGACACGATACTGTCCAAACAACTGCCACTTATGGCAACCCTGCCGGCGCTTATCCAGCGAAACAATGGCATGACTTTATTGGATTTACTCCGGATACTGATCCGAACTCAGGCCATCTTGGTTGGGTTTCAGTGAATCATGAAATGATTTCATCAGATCCAAACATTGGAGACGGTGGAGGAATGACGGTTTTCAAAATAGCACGTGATGCAGACTCTGATTCAATTGTAGTTGTGGAACAAACATTGGCAGATGGTCGTACAGGAAAATATTTTAACGTTGACTTCGCGAATACTGTTGGTGAAACAGGAATGAACTGTGGAGGAATCACATCAGAAGCAGATGGACGTATCTGGACAGCTGAAGAATGGTTCAGAAGCAGTAACTCCTCTATTTACGCTGATGGCGCAGGAGTGCTAGATACAACTGATTTCACGATTAACGGTTCGGGGATTTCAATTGCAGATGGAGAAACGATCAAAAAGTTTGAAAACTTCAACTGGATGGTTGAAATTGATCCTCAAGAAGCAGTTGCAATTCGTAAACAATACAACTGGGGTCGTCAACCATTCGAAGGTGGTGTGATAATGCCGGACAATCAAACTGTTTATACAGGGGCTGATAACACCCCTGGTATATTGTCAAAATTCGTGGCTGATACTCCTGGAGATTTTACTTCTGGTAAACTTTACGCATATCGTGCAGATGATGAGCAATTACGTTTGTCTCACCGTACTTCTCTTGAGAATGCATTCTCAGAAATTTCGGCGTACGATGATATAAACGAAAGAGTTTATTCAACAAATAGCAATGACCTAGGTATTCTAGTGAGCTCTTTTGCAAATACGAACCAATTAGACAGTATTGACTTTATAGACCTTTCATCTTATGGTGAGCCAACGTCAGTTGCAGTTTATAACGGCGTGATCGCAGTTTCTATTCCAGATGCAGTTGTTCAAAACGCTGGTCAAGTAGTATTTTTTGATGACACTTATACTTTTATAAATGCAGTAACGGTAGGAGTGCTTCCTGATATGTTAACGTTCACACCTGATGGAAGCAAAGTTGTTGTCGCTAATGAAGGAGAGCCGAACGATGATTATACAATAGATCCTGAAGGTTCGGTATCTATCATTGATGTTTCTGGTGGTGCAGCTTCTGCAACCGTTACTCAAGTTTCTTTAACTGGTTTAACTCCTGGAGATGTTCAAGGTGTTCGTATATTCGGACAAAAGCCTGGTCCAGCTTCAACTGACTTATTCTTCTCTGAATACAGTGAAGGTAGCTCAAATAACAAGTACATTGAAATATACAATGGAACAGGAGCAGCAGTTGACTTGAGTAATTACTCTCTTTCAAGCTGCAGCAATGGTTGTGATAATGCTGGAGAATTTGACTATCCGGACAACGTAACTTTCGCTCCAGGTACCATGCTTGCTGATGGTGATTCTTATGTTGTATATCACCCGAGTGCAAGTGCTGACATCATAGCTGAAGGAGACCAGTCATTCAACTTCTTGAGTAATGGAGATGATTACTTTGCTTTGACGCAAGCTGGGGCTACAGCAACTGTATACACTATTATAGATGAAATCGGAGTTATGGGTCCAGACCCAGGAGATGGATGGGATGTTGCCGGTATCACTGATGCTACAAGAGACTATACCTTGGTTCGAAAGCCTCAAATCATTGATGGAAGTACGGATTTTGCAACTGGTGCTGGGACAAACTCAATGGATTCTGAATGGAGAGTATATCCTCAAGATAGCCTATACTCTATTGGTTCACACAATATGAACTCGGTTATACCGTCAACAATCGCAGAGGATTTAGAACCAGAATACGTTACGATAAACGATAACAGCACTACTGCATATGTCGCATGTCAAGAAAACAATGCAATCTTAGTTATTGATTTGCAAACTGCATCTGTTTCAGATGTGATTGCCTTAGGATATAAAGACTATTCTTTAGCTGAAAACGCAATTGACGCTTCAGATGACGATGGAATGATCGGTAACTTTGTTCAATATGACAACGTTGTTGGTATGTATATGCCTGATGCAATCGAAGTGATTACAATTGGTGGAACAGACTACATCATTACTGCGAACGAAGGTGATGCTCGAGACTACGATGGTTATTCCGAAGAGGCAAGAGTAAAAGATCTAGTTCTAGATCCAACTGCATTCCCGAATGCTTCAGTTCTTCAGCAAGATGAAAATCTTGGAAGATTAAAAATAACTACATCACAAGGAGATATTGATGATGATGGTGACTTTGATATGCTTTACTCATATGGAGGACGTTCATTTACCATCTGGGATCTTAACGGAAATATCATTTACGATAATGGTAATGAATTTGGACAGATCATGGCAGAGCGGTTTGAAGGAAACTATGCTGACAATAGAGATGATGACAAGGGAAGTGAGCCTGAATCTATAACTGTAGGAGAAGTAGGAGGAAAAACTTTTGCTTTCATTGGTCTTGAAAGAACAGCTGGGGTGATGGTTTATGATATTACTGATCCAGCAAACTCAGCGTATGTTCATTACTTCAACAAGAATGGAGTGGATGAAAGTCCAGAAGGTTTGATCTTCATAGAAGGAGCTAACAGTCCTGATGGAAACTCATACTTAGTTTCTACTAATGAGCCAGATGACTTAAACGGTTCAGTATCTATATATAATGTGAATGGTTTCGACGGAGAAAAATGGGTTGAGATCGACAATGGTCAATTCGACAAAATGTTGAATTTCGAAGAAGAGGCATTGAATGCAGGTGCAACAATGTTCAACCGTTTAGAGTGGGTTGCATACAACGATAATGATGGAAACATATACCTTACAGAAACAGGTAGAGATAATCCTGCTGGACGTTGGATCGATGAAATGCACAAGGGTGGAGTTGTTGCGCAACACCACACTGATAGAGCTGCAGGTCAAGGTACGGATCCAATGAGTGGTGACTACGTAGACTACTACGGGCGAATCATTATGCTTGATGTAGCTACTGATGAAGTTTCGGTAACACTTGAGGCTGGACCTGAGTTTCACAATGAGCCAAATGTTCCAATTTCAAGCTATCCAGACATTCACTTATCGAATCCTGATGGTTTAACATTCATGACAGTAGATCAATCTACATACATGGTAATTTGTGAAGACTTAAATGGTACATCTCACGGAAGAATGCCTGCTGGAATATCAAATCGTTCATGTGAACTTTACCTTTTGGATATGTCTATACAGAACCCAAGTCTAAACGACTTAGTTCGTATTGCGCAGACTCCAGTTGGTGCTGAAATCACAGGTGTTCGTGCTACTCCGGATGGAAAGACATTATTCTTTAACTCTCAACACCCTTCAACTGCCAATCCTTTCCCTTACAATAACTCGCTTACAATAGCACTTACCGGGTGGGATAAAATGGATGATGTTGGTCTAGAAATGCAAGAAGCTCAATCCAATGGGTTCAATGTTTATCCAAACCCTACTTCAAGATACATCTACTTAGATGAAGCAATGGATATAGCGATATACAATAGTCAAGGTAAATTGATTCGTGTTGAGCGTGACACTAAAATGATCGATATCATGGGTGTTAATCCAGGAACGTACTATATCAAAAATGAAATGGGTCAAACTAAAAAGTTGATCATTCAATAATAAGAATCAACCTATAAGTTTTACTATGTCCCCAGTGGTTTTGAACTACTGGGGACTACTTAATTAATACGATTATGAAAACGTTAATCTCATTCACGATACTTTTACTAGGCATCATAACGCTTTCTTTTATGCGCAACGATGTATATTACTCAATTGAAGCATCACCTGATCAACAATCCCTAAAGTGGGTTATCACTAAGCATGATTCATTGTTAGAATCCACAGTTCAATTTGCAAACCTATTAAAGAGTAAAAAAACTGAAGCATCAAAAGTTAGAGAAGAGTTTCATCAATTGAAAAGACAGTTCAAGCAACTTGAATTCATCTATTACTATGCAGACCCTCAAAGTTTTTCTGAAGGTATAAATGGTGCACCACTTCCCAAACTGCAGAAAAAAGTTCCTGACATGACTATTTTGGAACCAAAAGGCTTTCAACGCATAGAGGAAATGATATATACATCAGAGGATAATGATGCTATTGTTACAATGGTAGATAAACTCAAAGACAACTTATCGCTTTACACTACTTTGTTTTCAACTAGATACGTAACTGATCCAGTCATTTTCGAAGCTTTGAGATATGGAATCATCAGAATCAATACAATGGGTATAACAGGCTTTGATGCCCCTGGAAATACTGATCCTAGTCTGAAAGACGCAGCTCAATTTTTTAAAAGTTATTCATCCCTATTAGGATTCTACAAGAAATATATACCTGAGCAAGCCTATACTAAAAACATTAAATTAGCGAAAAAAGCAGCTCAGGAGTTAGAAGCAGCTTCGTTTGAAACCTTTGATCGCTTCACATTTATCAAGGAAATTCTAGATCCGTTATGGCGTCATTCACTTAAAATTCAAAGAGCGCTGCAAATTGAATTACCTGGTCAACGATTTTCCAAATTACAGCGACCCGTAAACTATTTAGCTGAGAGTCTATATGCAGATAATTTCCTGAATAAATCGTTTTTTTCAGAACACACTTTTGGTGAAGACGAAAACAGAATCAAACTAGGAGAAGCTTTATTTTTTGATCAACGTTTATCTAAAAGTGGAAAACACAGTTGCGCTTCATGTCACCATCCGAGTAAAGCATTTACAGATGGGTTACCTCTTTCTAAAGATCTTACAAATGGAGGTGCTGGAAAACGTAATTCTCCAACCTTGATCAATGCAGTTTATGCCGAGCGATACTTTCACGATATGCGCGTAGATCGTCTCGCTTTTCAAATGGACCACGTTGTGCTCAACCCTATTGAGTTCAACACACGTTACGACAGCATCATAGCAAATCTTAAACAAGATGAAGATTTCTCATCTAAAATGATAGCTATTTATGGTGCTGAAGGAATCACAAAGAATACAATCACAAATGCAATGAGCGCGTATGTAGCTAGTTTAACATCTTTTGAATCAGCATTCGATAAAATGATCAGAAACGAAACGAATGATCTTGATGAAGCTACCATAGCAGGATTTAACTTATTTATGGGCAAGGCAGCTTGTGCAACGTGTCACTTCCCTCCTACCTTTAGTGGATTGCTTCCTCCAGAGTATTCTGAATCAGAATCGGAAGTTCTTGGTGTTCCGAGCACGCCAGAAGCACCATTTCAAATAGACCCAGATCCAGGGAGGTACATGAACCATCTTCTTAAAGAGCAAGCCACGTTCTATAAACATGCATTTAAAACACCGACAGTAAGGAATATTAATCAAACTGCGCCTTATATGCATAACGGTGTTTATAGTTCACTAGATAAAGTGATTGAATTCTATGATGTAGGGGGAGGAATTGGATTAGCACTTGATGTTCCAAATCAAACGTTACCAGGCGATAGCTTGCACTTAACACAACGTGAGAAGTTGAACCTAAAACATTTCTTGAAATCTTTGGATGACAATCCATTTAAATAACATAGGTTCCTATTCAAAACAAAAAAGGCGGACTCTTTCGAATCCGCCTTTCTTAATTATTTGGTTTTCACCACTACTTCTTCACGATCTTGAAGGTCTTTTGACCATTTTCACCGTATACACGTAGTGTGTAAATTCCGGTTTCTAAGTGATCGATAGCAATAGATCCCTCTGTTGAGTTCTCTAATGCGTTGTTATCAGTTGCTACTATTCTACCGTTTACATCAAAGATCTCTACTTTAAGAGCAGATGTATTAGCAGGATTCACAATATTGATCACATTTGTTGCAGGGTTTGGATAAACTGAAATTTCGTTCAGTTCTTCTTCACCGATAGACAACCAATCACAATCACCGTTAACAATTACCTCTACAAGTGCAGTATCCGCTGGACACACGCCATTTGAAGTAATGTAATCGAAGTTATAACTTCCAGGAATATTAGACGCTGTTGGTTGAGAGTTCGGTAATGGATCATTTGATGGATCGTACCAAGTACCACCTAAATCAACATTTCCATTAAGTCCATCAAATAAATTGATAGGCTCATTCAAACAAACATTCGTTACACCATTTTGACCTGCAGAAGATGGAGGGAACACATTAAGTGTTGCTACAGCCGTATCTTCTTGACATGCACCCGGAACAATGTAATATGCTTCATATGTACCTTCTGGCAATAAGAAAACGTTCAACATTGTATCATCAACTACTAAGTCTTGATCCAATGGGAAATCCCATCTTCCGCCTAGTGTTTGGTTGATTGTAACTACCGTGTTCAAATCCGTAAGTGTATCTAATCTACAAACATCTCTTGATCCGTCAGCACCTGCATCTCCAATACAAGGAAGCACAGAGAACTCATCTATCGCAACATCTGTGTTAAAACCACTTCGTGTGTTCAAGAATGCAAAAGTAACTGTGTCATTCGCATATGCACTCAACTGGAAAGAGGTGTCTAACCATGCATCTGAATTATCTGCTTGTTGTTCACCAAAGATTTTGATGATCGTATCCCAGTTTAATCCATTGTCATTCGACGCATAAACCGTTAAAGAATCAATATCTGCACCATACATGTGGTATGAAAACGTTATGTATGGATCGATAACTGTAGATAAATCTACTTGCGGTGTTATAACAAAAGCACTGTCTTCATTACTTCCGTTTGAACCTTCCGTGAACAAGTAATTTCCGTTACCAGAAACATCTGTATCTGGTCCTGAAGCGAATGCCGAAGTAGTACCCGATCTAGTTCCCCAGAAGAAATTACCTGTACCAGGAATTCTATTCCAACATCTGTCTAATGTATCTCCAACATTATTAAATCCTGTTCCAGAAACCCAATCGTCAGTATTATCGAAATTCTCAGCAACCGGTGCAGCAAATACAGCACATGTTGTATAGAAAGTTACGCCATCCCAATCGTTAGCTGTACCTGAACCACAATCTGATGATACATAAACATCATACTCAGTATCAGAATCTAATCCAGAGAATAAAGCAAAAGTATCAGTTACAGTAGTAGAACCAATTTCCATTCCCATTCCTGGTGTGAATCCTACAGGACCCCATTCCACTGTCCAAGAAGTTTCAAGTGCTCCAGCATTCCATCCAGCTTCACCGCCATCAGGATTGATAATGTTCATCACAATATTTTGTGGACCTAATGTATCATCCACTATAAAGAAGTATTCTGCACTTTGGTCTCCGTTATCATCCTCTACAATTACAGAGTGCTGACCTGGTAATAGATCGGTCGGAATAACACCAAAAGTACCTCCATCAACTGAATATGTAAATGGAACAGCACCACATAGTGTATCTGTTACTGCAAGAGAACCAGTCGCAGAACCATTACAAGTTACTGTAAGTCCTTCTACATTAATATTTACTGGTGCAACATTAACCTCAATCAATGTACCTTCTTCACTGTAACATCCATTAAAGTTAGAGAATGCCCAGAATTCATAAGTTCCATCTGTTGCCGTTGGAAGTACTGATGTACCTACTGCCTCAAACGGTGTGTTAATACCTTGAATATTGTCTGCATTCGGCGTATCGTACCATTCAAAATCTACATCTAATCCAGCAGTGTAGTGAACTACACCATTGAAGGCACGCCCAGTGTTAACTCCTCCAAAAGAACTACAAAGTCCATCACCTGTCTCTAATGTAAGGTCAGCACTAGTAAAAGCAGTTCCTGCAGTCATATTAGTATAATTTGCATCATACTCAACATAAACTCCGTATGTTGTATTTGCCGGAATTGTAAAATCATCAATACTCACAAGTAAAGGAGTATCTGCTGTAGTCGTTATTGGATAAGAACCAATAGTAGACCAATCACCAGCAACTGTTTGACTTCCCGCATAACCCCCTGTAGTTTTAATATAAACCGTAAGAGTTTGTGCACCCGTCGATGAAGGATTAATCGTAACGTCAGTTACTGTTACTGGAGAAGCGTTTGTTGTAAGATCAAACATGTTTCCACCGCCACAGCCGTTTCCAGCATCGAACGTAGTAAATAACGTATCTGTTGTCAATGGTGACTGCACTTCTAATTCGATAGAAGCAACCCCAGTACATCCATAAGCCAATGTATCAACAGCTACAGGAGCTCCTGGTATTTGTGTTTCGTTTGTATCAAGGACAACCGTATATGTTACACTAGTTGAACCGTTATCATCTTGAACAATTACATCATATGTTCCAGCAGATAAGCCTGTAAGATCACTTACAAATGTTGTACCACCATCCGTTGAAAATTGGAATGGAGCAACCCCACAAAGTGCATTATCAATCGTGATTGATCCATCCGCATAATCAGTACATGATTCATTAGTACCAATAAGCTCTACATTTACATCCGAAATAGTTACAACTACGGAGTCTCTTGTAGCACTAACACAACCATTTGATTGCTCTATGTAGAATGTATACGTTCCCACAACAGCCGTAGGCATTACACTTGATCCTACAGCCTCAAATGTAGTTCCAGTACCTAAAAGAGTACCTCCTACAGCGCTATCATACCAATTTAAAGAATATGTAGACATAGGAACATTATATGGCGTAATACCCGTTGCATTGTCACCTGAACCCACAACTGTGTTGTTTTCATCTAAGATGTCAAAAGAACACTCTGTCGCGGCAAACCCGCCAGTAGCAACACCAGTCGTTAACTCAACACCTTCCAATACTGTAAACGTTTCTTGAGCCGCAGAACCTGCAGTAAAAGTACCACCTAATGTGGCAATCAAATTGCCGTCAGCAAAAACTTCAACTAGGTTTCCGTTCCAACCATCACCCCATGAATCAAACATGTCAATTGTGTAAGTGAGTGTTTGAGATGACGTTGCTTCAGCTTCCAAAATAATAGAAGTCGAACCAGAACATTCAGAAATCTCAGCATTCACTGCATTTGGTTCATTTGGTGCGAAATCAGACATGTTCACTGTTACTGCTGTTGTTGGAGACCAACATTGTGTAGCCGTCTCATATGCAGCTACATAATAAGTCCCACCAGTGGCCACTGGAAAAGGAGCCGTTGCAGGATCTGTCTGCGAAGTACCCGTAGCATTTGTTCCTTGCCAGTAATACTCTTGACCAGAAGGAGCTGCTGCAATCGTTAAGTTCGTACCACCACTCAATTCACAAGCTGGATCTTCATCCGGAACTGGCGCCACAGGGGCAGATGGTAAAGCAAAGTTTGAAACAACTACTGACGAAGACTCACATGACCAAACACTATTATTAGTGTCAAAAGCTCTTGCATAATACGTTCCATTTGTCGTTACATTGTATGGATTAGTCGCAGGGTCTGCAGTGGAAGTTCCACTCGCATCTGTTCCTTGCCAATACCATTCTATACCAGTTCCTGGAGTACCAGACAACGTAAGGTCTGAACCAGTAGTACATGACGGAGAACCAGGGTCTTGAACCGGAATTGGAGGCGCTGATATGCCGGCAACTACGTTAATAGAAAAATCTATAGAAGAACCCCACGTAAAAGAACCACATGGATCTAATGGATTTGAACCACCCTCCTCTTGGATAACTCTCATTCTTGTAACTCCAACTGTTGCAGTACAAGGCACTGTAAACGTAAAAGTCACTGGCGCATCCCAAGGTGCTGAACCTGGAGTACCAGATGACGCTCCGATAGACTCAGTTGCCGCGTCAAAAACTTCATCACCATTGAAATCAATCCATGCTTCACCGGCACCACCGTAGTTTCCACCACAAGTACCGAATTGAATGTCAACTGAATATGTTTGACCTTTAATCAGATCAATCTCTTGAGTTGTTTGATCTTCCACTCCCGCAACACCAGGACATCCTGTGTACGAAATAGAAGTTGCATTTTCTCCTGTTGCTGTGACAGATTCAATATTTGAATCTCCAGTAGAACTTGGACCACCAGCACAATACTGAGCGCTAGAAATAAAGGATCCAAATCCTAGCAACGAAGAAAGCAAAAGTAATTTTTTCTTCATAAACCTAGTTTTAATTAATTGTTAAGACCCAAATTTAACTAATTCTATTTAGAAGAAAAAAAGAAATTCGATGAATTAGTGAATTCATTCGATGTATATGGAAGTCAATTAAATAGAAAACACCACTAATGCTACAGCGACTTAGTCCGTCCTCCATCGACAGGAATGTTTATTCCATTGATATAGCTTGCAGCAGGGCTTGCCAAAAATGCAATGGCATTCGCTACCTCTTCAGGTTGAGCAATGCGTCTCATAGGGGACATTTTCGCCATATTTTGCAAGATTTCATCATAATCTAAACCTGAAGATTTTGCAGCTTTATTTTCAGCTATAGACTGCAAACGAACTGTGTTTGTTGCGCCCGGTAACACATTGTTAACCGTAATATTATATTGGCCGAGTTCATTTGCCATGGTTTTACTCCAATTTGCCACTGCTCCTCTTACTGTATTTGAAACTCCTAAACCATCTAAGGGTTGTTTTACACTTGTTGAAATCACGTTAATTATTCGACCATAACCGAGCTCTTTCATTCCGGGGTATAACGCCTGAACCATAATGTGATTACAGATTAAATGTTGCTCGAACGCTGCTCTAAACTCATCCACTTCAGCATCACGAATAGGCCCCCCTTTAGGTCCGCCCGTGTTATTCAGAAGAATATTGGCCTTATGACTTGAAGACCATTGTTTTATTTTTTTTGCTAATTCATCAGGTTTCGAAAAGTCTGCAGCTATATAATCGTGATTATCATTTGGGGTAAGCTCCTTGAGAACAGTTTTGAGTTTATCCTCATTTCTCGCTACTAAAGTTATAGACGCTCCCATTTTTGAAAGCTGCAGCGCAGCTGACTTACCTATACCTTGAGTGCTTCCGCAAACTACTGCATGTTTTCCTTCTAAACTTGTATTCATAATAATCGATTATTCTACGGTAACAGATTTTGCTAAATTTCTAGGTTGATCTACATTACATTCCCTCATTACAGCAATGTAATATGAAATTAACTGCAAAGGTATTGTTGTCAATAGTGGTGATAGATGTTCGTCTGTATCGGGTATCTCAATAACGAAATCCGCCATTCCTTTAACTTGCTTATCTCCTTCAGTAACAATCGCGATCACCTTACCTTTACGAGCTTTCACCTCTTGGATATTACTCACAACTTTTTCATAAGATGGTCCTTGCGTTGCAATAACAAAAACAGGCATCTCTTCATCAATTAGTGCAATTGGCCCATGCTTCATTTCTGCAGCTGGATAGCCTTCTGCATGTATGTATGAAATCTCTTTAAGCTTCAGCGCTCCTTCTAGAGCAACAGGGAAAGAATTCCCTCTTCCCAAATAAAGCGCATTTGATGCATCCTTATACTTTTCAGAAATAGTTTCTATATCATCCGCAGATTTTAAAATCTTTGAAACTTTATCTGGGATCAATTCTAACTCAGTGATGATTCTTCTAAATTTTGCCTCGTTCAAAGTCCCCTTCTTACGTGCTATTGATATCGCCATTAATGTAAGAACCGTAACTTGAGCAGTAAATGCTTTAGTAGAAGCTACTCCTATTTCAGGTCCTGCATGTGTGTAAGACCCCGCATGAGTAATTCTCGAAATTGAAGAACCTACAACATTACAGATCCCTAAAATAATTGCTCCTTTAGACTTCGCTAACTCCAAAGCCGCTAAAGTATCTGCAGTTTCTCCAGATTGTGAAATTGCGATTACGATATCTCCCTCTTCAATAATTGGATTACGATATCTAAACTCTGAAGCATATTCTACTTCTACTGGAATTCTCGCTAAATCTTCAAATAAATATTCACCAACAAGCGCTGCGTGCCAAGAAGTCCCACAAGCCACCATAACTATACGATTCGCTTTTGCCAATTGAGCTTCGTAATCCTTAATACCTCCCAGACCAATCCAACCCTTGTCAACATTCAATCTACCTCTGAAACAGTCTTTTATTGATCGGGGTTGTTCGTGGATTTCCTTCAACATAAAATGCTCATAACCGCCTTTTTCAAGCGCTTCAAGTTGCATTTCCAATTCCTGTATGTAGGGAGTCTTTTCTTGATTCTGAATATTGTATAAACGTAGACCTTTATTTCTTTCTACAATTGCGATCTCTTCGTCTTCTAAATAAACCACCTCATTGGTATATTCAACAATAGGAGTAGCATCTGAGGCCAAATAGTAATCTCCTTTCTTTCCAATCCCAACAACTAAAGGACTACTTTTTCTCGCAGCAATAAGTTGATCAGGGTTATCTTTGCACATTACTACAATGGCATAAGCACCGATCACATTATTTAAAGCTAAACGAACAGCTTCAGCGGTAGAAACAACTTCGTTTTTCTTGATATCTGCAATTAGATGAACTAAAACCTCTGTATCTGTCTCACTTTGAAATTGGTGCCCACGAGAAATCAATCCTTCCTTTAGGATATCATAATTCTCTATTATGCCATTATGAATAAGTACTATGCTTCCGTCACCAGAGGTATGAGGGTGTGCATTAACATCATTCGGAAGACCATGTGTAGCCCATCTAGTATGGCCTATACCAACCGTCCCTTTTGTGTTCTTGTCATTGGTAAAAGACTCGAGTTCTGCTACCTTTCCCTGCCTCTTATAATTCTTTATCTCTTCATCTTCCAATAAAGCAATTCCAGCGCTATCATATCCGCGATACTCAAGTCTTTTCAAACCTTTTAGTACAATAGGAAAAGCCTGTTCTTGGCCAATATAAGCAACAATTCCACACATAAGTTCTAAATAATTTTAGCGAAAGATATTAAAGTTTTGTGTAAACAATATTTAATCTAGGCGCTTTTTTATTAAGGGTATTTGGTCCATTAAATATTATACGTTCAGTGGTTGTATTGAAGAGGCGAGGTGCAATAAATAGACCTTTATTCTGAACTTCACCATTCAACACATTTTGTACATAAGACCTAAGATCAACCTTGTATGATTTTGAAGTTTGACTGAAAGGTATGTTAGGGTCAATAATGTACTTGGTATCGTCGCCCTCAAAAAGCTCAGCACTTACAGAGACTTCTGAACTTGGGTATAGTTTGTCGCCCGTAAAATAACTCAAGGGCAATTCCAAAGTAGCTTCATGGATAATAATGTCTTCAGGTAAATTATTTAATGTCGGAAAATCTACTTTTGCTCTTGTCACGAAGGATTGAGCATAGTAAATGTCCTGCCCCAAAGTTGAATCATTTATAACTTGTTCAACAGGCGTAGAAGCATAATCAAAAATAACCCTATTAAAATCTATTCCGCTATTCGAGATGAGGAAATCAAACTCCTGCTGCTCTCCATTAATGGTATAATAAACAGTTAGTTTGGATGCAGATGTCGTAGAAGTTAGATAAAATATTCCACCTTCATTAGCGCTTTGCGCACCATTATTAACACGAACATTTAGTCCATTCATACCTGCAAGAAATGATTCATCATCCGCAGAATTTGAAGCCAACACCAACAGATCCCTAGCCCAAGTAGTATCCATGGGGATTCTCAACTGAGGATTGAGTGTATCATCACCAACAATAGCAGAAGTTAGTGGGTTTGGTGTAATTAAACCTTCATTATTGGCAGTAGGCACTAATTGCTGAACATCAATTGCTGCAGAAGAATAATGATAATATGTGGAATCCCTTGTAAGTTCATCCGTCACCTCATAAACTTCAAATAATTGTTCAGAAATCTCACCATAATACCCCCCAAATTCAAAAGCTAAAACACAGGAGTCCATAATGATTTCATTAAAATTCCCAAAATCAGGAGAAAACCCTGATAGCGTGATTTGTGTATAGAATCCAGCATCAACAAGGCCGAAAACAGGGTCGTTGTAAGAACCTAAAAGGTTGAACTGAGGGTCCATAGAAACAACCGAGTCCTCTCCTACAACATATGTTATTAGCGAGAAAGTATCCACTCCAGCCGAACTCATTTCAGAGCCGGGAGGCAGTGCATCAGCTCCTACAGGATTCCTTTCCTTCTTGCAACCTACTGCCGTCGAAACAACAATAAAAAAAGCAGCGGAAAGTAAAAACACTTTCCGCCACATTCTAAAATTCATTTCATTTTTAATTCTCATTGAACTATCGCTTCTTCTTCAATCACTTTATCAAAAAACTCACTCATGAGCTTTGGTTGAACTTCTTCCGATTCGTATTCCATTTTCAATCCCTGCGCATCGTCAAAAGATTTCTTCAATTCATCATTCAGTGCTTCACTACCCATGACAACGCCATCAGAGTATTGCATCGCAGTTTTATTCAAACTTGTAAAATCACCTCCTTTGACAGAATCAATAATCGCATCATTGAAGCCCTCAAACTTAAGTTTCTCTGAGAATTTGCCATCCCAATTTTTGTTAAACTCATTATTGTATAGTGAATAAACAACTTTTGTGTCGGCAAAATGAGGATCATTGTTGTAGATATCCTTGATATACATTGGCATCAAGGAGGTCATCCAACCATGGCAGTGTATAACATCAGGTTTCCACCCTAGCTTTTTCACAGTTTCCAAGACTCCTCTACAGAAGAACATTGACCTTTCATCATTATCATCAAACTCCTCGTCTTTCTCATTAGAGAAAACGGCTTTTCTTTTGAAATATTCTTCATTGTCGATAAAATAAACCTGCATTCTTGCAGTAGGTATCGAAGCAACTTTAATGATTAGTGGATGATCCATATCATCGATGATCAAATTCATCCCCGATAAACGAATCACTTCGTGCAGTTGATGTCTTCTTTCATTAATTACGCCAAAACGAGGCATAAATACTCTTATCTCTTTTCCGCTCTCTTGAACACCTTGAGGAAGCTTTCTAGCTGTTGTAGAAACTTCTGATTTTGGTAAAAATGGTGTGATTTCTTGCGAAACAAAAAGAATTCTCTTTTTTTCCATGAAAAATTATTTGGTAAAACGTTTACAAAAATATAAAAAAAAATTCGGAAATTCGGTATAAAAGAATAGTTTTGTCGATTCTCAGCGAAATAAGAAAGAAGGATTTTGGAGTGTTTTAGAACAATTAAGTCATTACAATCTGCGCTGGCAAAATTCAGAAATCAAGGTGAAAAAATTGGGTTTGTTCCCACAATGGGTGCGCTGCATGGCGGACACCTTAAACTTGTAGAATTTGCTCAGCAAGAATGTGACATCGTAGTCGTAAGTATTTTTGTCAACCCAACGCAGTTCAACAACTCCGGAGACCTTGATAAATATCCGAAACGAGAAGAGGAAGATCTTGCATTGCTTGAAGAGGCAAATTGTGATGTTGTAATAATTCCTCAGCCTGAAGATGTATACCCAAACGATTATAAGAAAAATACAATTCCCTTAGGAATAATTGACAAGGTCATGGAAGGAGAGTTTCGACCTGGACATTTTCAAGGCGTGGTTAATGTAGTTTCGAGGTTCTTTGAAATCATTGAACCTCACAAATCATATTTTGGTAATAAGGACTTTCAGCAGGTAGCGGTAGTCAAACGCATGGTACAAGAGCTCAACTTACCTGTAGAGGTCATTGGAGTTCCAACGAAGCGCATGGCAAACGGACTCGCGATGAGTAGTCGAAATTATCGTTTATCGGATAAGGAAGTAGAAGAATCATCGATCATCTATAAAACTCTAGTCAAAGGAAGAGAATGGGCAAGTAAATATTCTCCTGCAGTAACAAGAACTAAAATGATTGAATATTTCAATCAAGGTCCTTTG
>CBFHXS010000021.1:0-28604 GCA_965659845.1 Brumimicrobium sp. | reverse complement strand
AATCGAATATTATTAATGCACATTATAAAGCCTATAAATCACTGCTACCATTTCGCTACGAATGATAAAACATCTTCAACTCTATCACTTCCCTTTGAAATTTTTGCTTAATTTTAAGGATAGCAGCGATTTTTTAACTGAAAACCGTTATACCCAATATAAAATAACAAAATGAAAAGACTCACTCTCCTTTTTTTAACCATATCACTTTCCTTAGCCGCTCAAGAGAACAAAACCATCGAATTTGATTCTAAAGTCTTATCAGAAAAGAGGTCAATAAACATTCATATCCCTAGTTCATATCGTACTTCTGAAAAACATTATCCCGTTATCTACTCTTTAGACGGTGAATACACTAAACTATCCCTAAATGGAACCTTGGACTATTACAGTTTTTGGGATAAAACACCAGAATGTATTGTTGTGAGTATAGACCAAAACTATTTAGACACCATAGAAAACAAATATAAAAGATGGATCGATTGTTCTTACAGTTGGAACTCGGGTTTACCTAAGAATAAGGGCATTGACTTTAAAGAATTTATTTCAAAAGAATTAATACCATTTATTGATAGTTCTTATCGAACTACAGACTTCAGAACAATAATTGGTCATTCTTTTACTGCAAATTATGTCAATTATTTTCTTCTAGATAAAGAGCCTTTATTCACTGGGTATGTTGCCATCAGCCCTTACTATGCCTCAAATGGCCTTGACTCACTCAAAACCATAGTCGAAAACTTAAAAAAACCAATATTCTATTATGTAGCTAATGGCGAAAAAGACCTTTCTGGTCATATAAAATCAGTCAGTAAATTTGACAAGTTATTTGCTAAAATTGACAATGAGAATTTTGTCTATGAAATGTTTGACATGAAAAATAATCAAGCCACTCACTACACCATTTTCCCCATGTCCATCTCAAGTGCCATAGAACATTTGTTTTCTGCATATAGCTCGATAAATGAAAACGAATTCAAGGAAGTTTTAAAAGAGGGTAACAAGATTGATTACCTCACAGAACGATATGCGAATATTAAGGTTATCTATGGTGTTGAAATCCCTATAAGAGAAACAGATATCAATACTGTTGCCTATGCAATATCCAAAAAGAAACAGTGGGATCAGTTAAAACAAATTGCAGAACTAACGATTGAAATTTATCCCGAAAGCTACCTTGGGTACTGGACTATGGGTGAGTATTTTGAGAAAATGGGTAATTATTCTCACGCTGTCGAACAATATGAAAAAGGATTTAGTCTTCTAGGTGAAGATGTGCTTAACAAATCTGACTTTCAAAAAGATATTGATCGAGCGAAGAGCAAGATAAAATAATGCGCATAACAATGTATAAAGCGCATGACATAACGCACTTTAAACTAACCGTTACAAGCAAAACAAAAATTTCTAATTGATAAACATATTAAAAATGAAAAAACAAATATATATGACATTCTTATTGTCATTTGTTGCATTTTTGAATTTTGGACAAACCACTATTTCAGATAACACAAACATTAGTGGCAACTGGACAATAGCCAGCTCGCCTTACATTATAGAAGGCAGAGCAATCGTTCCGAATGGACAAACGCTTACTATTGAACCTGGAGTGGAAGTTAGATTAAAATCAAGTGCGTCACCCACTCCTTCTTGGTTCGATTATAGTTCGGGCAATGTTGGCGTAATAAGAGTTCAAGGAGAGATAATTGCAAATGGAACTACCTCAAACCCTATTCTGTTTACAAGGAACAATACTGGCTTTTGGGGAACACTATTAATGGATGAAAATGCAGCCAGTACTTCCTCTTTTTCTAATTGTATTATCGAATATGCAAAGGAAAGTCGAAATATTACTGGAATCAATTCACCTGTTACATTTAATGGTGGCATCAGCGTTTTTAAAAGCGAAGTTTCTATCAGTCAAACTAAGTTTAGAGATAATAATATTAATGGCTTATATGTAAGAGAGGTTGCGAACTCTTTTGATTTTTCGAATAATACTTTTCACGACAATGGATCAAACGGAAGTGTAATCGAACAGTCCACAGTAAATGCGATTAATAATACCTACTTTAACAATTCAAATAACGCAACTGGGTTTGTCTCGGCTATTCGCTCATCTAACTCAACAGTCTATCTCGTTGGTAATTTAATCTACAACAATGATGATTTTGGGGTATTTACCTCTGGTGGCGGAAACCATTATGTAGTCAACAATACCATTTTTGGGAACAGTCAAGGAATAAGGGTAGAAACTGGAGCAAATACGTTCATACATAATTCAATCATTGAAAACAATACATTGAACTTTGCAACAAGTAGCGTTGGCGGAGCTACTGTTGAAATGCAATATTCGTTAACGGATGATTCAAGTTTTCCTATAAATGTTGCAGATGTTGCTGGCAATATTGTAAACTCCAATGCTTCATTTATCAATTCAGGTGCTTCTGATTTTTCTCTACAAGCAACTTCGCCTTGTATTGATAATGGAAATCCAAACCCAACGGGGTTGAATATTCCAAACGATGATGTTTTAGGTAACAATCGAATCGACAATAACACAATAGATATTGGAGCTACAGAATTTCAACAATCTGTTACAAACTTTACTGTTACAACTGAAGCAAATCCTGCAGTTGGAGGAACTACAATAGGTGGCGGCACATTCGCAAATGGCAGCAATGTAACGGTTACAGCTACCTCTAATACTGGCTATAGTTTTTTGAATTGGACTGAGAACGGAACTGAAGTAAGCACTTCTTCAAGTTATGGTTTTGCTTTGTCTTCAGATCGCGATTTAGTAGCTAACTTTGAATTAACAAGTAGTATAAATGAAAATGCTGTAAA
Organism: Brumimicrobium sp.; assembly: GCA_965659845.1. Lineage (GTDB taxonomy): Bacteria > Bacteroidota > Bacteroidia > Flavobacteriales_D > Crocinitomicaceae > Brumimicrobium. Next base: position 25,757 of record CBFHXS010000021.1, on the reverse strand, counting down.
AGATGATAAATTAATAATTTACCCGAATCCGACAAGCGGTCTTGTGACAGTTCATTATGATGATTTTTTAAGTATTGAATTATATGGTGCATTCGGAAATTTCATTTTGAAATCCTCAGAGAAAACAATTAATTTAATGAACCAACCTTCTGGTGTTTACTTTCTGAAAATTCAATATTCAAATGGACTAGAAACATTAAGAAAAATAATTAAACATTAGCCTACAGTTAACAATGTATATGAAAAACCGTTAATGCCAATTAAATCCAAAGAAGAGCACCCCAAAAAAAATAGGTAATTCAACCATTATCCAAATTTGCGCTATACGCAAGACCAATTTTCGTCCTTGTGTAATTCAATTTTCCATGACTACCTGCATGACTTAGATTTGAATTATAAATCAAAAAATAAGTCATGAAACATTTTATTACATCTATCATAATTCTTATTTCATATTTTTCAATTGCCCAAAAAGATTCCGAATGGGATGATTATTTTATGCCTGGAGTTGGATATAAAACATACATTCCCAAAAATGAAAAGAAACTAGGAATCTATCACGGGGTTATGACCGAATTCGTTATCTATGCTAGGGCTAAGGGGATAAGTTCTAAAACAACAGGGCCAGCTCGAATTAAAACATATGGGAATCTAAGCATTATGGCAAGTGACAATTCAAATGCTAAAGATATCTTTTTTGCTAATTTGGGACTAAACCTGTCCTTTGAAGGGAATACAGGCCGAAAGTTTGTAATTCCCTATTTCGGTTTGGAAATGGGAGGGCTATTTCAGAGAGATTTTTCAACTTATCAATTTTCTCCAGTTGCAGGTATTCAATTAGTTTCTACCAAAACAATTCTATGGAACATCCAAGGAGGCTACCAGTACACGACAAAGAAATTTGATGAATACAGTGGTTACACCTTTTCGTCTACACTTAATGTTCTACTATGGAATAAATAGAATGGCTATAACATCAACTATACTCCACTGCACGATCTACTCTTGTTTGAACAATTATCCAAAGTCAATCAATCTTCTTTTCAAATTAATGCTTAATTTTAAATGACAGCAGCTATTTCATAGCTGCAAACGTTAACCACAATAAATACGAAACATGAGAGCAATAGCTTTTTTGACAATCAGCATCTGCAGTTTTGGGATTTTCGCCCAAAACAATCATAAAAATTCATTAAGTACATCGCTAATTCGGATGGAGAAAAATTCACAAACCATGTATGGGGATTACACGCTGAAGTTTATGACTGGGCTTGAATATCAAAGATTTCACAACAAATGGAGCTTTGGCATCAAGTATGAACATGGTTTTAATAAAATCGAAGAGTACCCATCAAATTGTCATGATTGTTTTTCTGGCACTGGATATATGAGAGAAGATAACTTCTATTTGACAGGTAGTTACGCGATATTCAACTTATTTGATTCAAAACTTAAGATAAATACCGGTCTAGGTATATATTATTCAAATCTTAACTTTTCTGGAGACTATGAAGGAGGTTTTTGGGGTACAGGGACAAGGGTAAACTCGACATACAACACTTTTGGTATTGCTCCGAATATATCAATACTCTATTATCCAACAGAACGATTATTCATTTCAATTAATTCAAACCTAAGATACGGGTGGAGTCAAAGACTTGATGTAACCTCTGAGCAATATGACAAAACAAATGAATATGTCATTACAACTCCTGAACTTAGGATAGGAGTCAATTTTTGAAACTGTGATTCCCATCATGCAATACTCAAGACTTTTTCTTACATTCGTTCAAGGTACATTAGCCATAGCTAACGTGAGTCGTTGTACCACATAAATAAACGACAATGAAAAAAAGTAGTTTAATCGCCTTCTTACTGGTTTGGAAATTCAGCGTATTGGCTCAAATAACAGGTGTCGAAGAAAAATTTAATCTTCCCATCACTCTGAAAGAATCATCGGGTGCCATTTTTTTTAATAACAAGCTGATAAGCCACAATGATTCAGGCAATAATAATGTCCTTTATGAATTAGATACAATTTCCGGAACTATTACTCGAACGATTACAATAGATAATGCAACCAATGTAGATTGGGAAGATATTACTCAAGATGACACATCAATTTATATAGGCGATATTGGAAACAATAATGGAGACAGAACCAATTTAAAAATTTACAGAATAAATAAAACTGATTATTTAAACGCGAATAGTATAACTGCAGAAATCATAAATTTCAACTATTCAGATCAGACAATCTTCACATCTAATCCAAACAATACAGAGTGGGACTCAGAAGCACTAATCAATACGGATACAAGTCTTCTCTTATTGACTAAAAATTGGGTGACAGGGATCACAAAATCATACGCAATTCCCAAAAACGGGGGTACTTACACGGTAAATCCACTCCCATCTACTTTATCCAGTGGAGGATTGATAACTGGTTCTACTTACAATGCATTTACTGGAAAAGTATATTCTATAGGGTATAACTCATTTTTACAACCTTTTGTTTGGATTAGTGAAGACTTCTCAGGTATCGATATCTTTTCTGGCACAAACACACAAATATCACTTACAAATTTGGGCTTTGAGCAAGCAGAAGCAATTACACACACAGGACCGAATAGATATTTAATAACGTCCGAATCCTTCAATTTATCCCCATTTTCGGATGATGCAAAATTAATATCCTTCTCAACGAATGATGAAGTACTATCTCAGGGAGAATATTTAATTAATACTGTTTTGATCTATCCTAATCCTGTAATGGAGATACTAAATATTGATGCGATAGGATTTCATTCTGTGGAAATCTATGACCTCAATGCAAGGCTTGTGCATTATAGCGAGAACCAAAACGTAAATATTCGTCATTTGAATAATGGCATTTATTGTGTAAAAATTAACGCTACAAACTCGACCTATAAAATTAAAAAAATCATCAAAAATTAATTCAACTCCTTAGATCGTAAACATTCAGCTATTTCATTTTAAATGATTTAGCAAAATATAATCCGGATCCCAATCAGACATATCAAAGGTTTAGAAAAAGGCATGATTTCGCCAACCCCTTAAAACCCTAACTACTGTATTTGAACCCATCTTCGATTGAGCTGTATACGATTCTATGGATAAGATAATTCTAACGTTATTTCTAATCGTCAATACTCAACTTGCAAAAACACAAATACACAACGGACAATTGTGTCTTTCGACGACTGTCTCATCACCCACTTATCATTGTGTTTCGACTGACACCTCAAGAATGAACCACTCTTTATCAGCGAAACCTTTGCGAATTCCTAGTCAACTGAGCTTACTCGATTCCAATTCCTTTTTTGTGAGAATAAATTCAACGCTTTTTGACTCAATTCATGGCGCGAAACTAAGCGATCATAATGAAATAACATCATTAAAGAAGAGCCCATTCAATGAAAAAAGTACCGAATACCAATACTGGAAGCTAATCTCCATTCAAGATTACGGAAACTATATTCCGTGTTGTCTTCCACCATATCAGGTTAACAATATTTACTTTCTAGAACCGGCAAATTTTATCTTTCCTTCAGATAAATTAGTAAAAAGCTTCAAAACGGACAATACACAATGGGTATTCTCAAATTATGGGGATCGTTACCTTACAATAACATACAGTTTTAGCTATGTTATGAATGATAGTGCTACAGGAGGAACGATTTACACATTTAAACGAAGTAATGGAATCTAAGTCCCCCTCCCGTGATTGTCATTTTCATGGCATCATTCATTCAAATTAATGCTATTACTAGCTTCGAAAAGTTAAATTTTGTAGAATATGAGAACTAAAAAAGAGTTGAATATTCGAACCTTGCCGCTCAGAAGAGCACTCAAAAAAAATATTGAGCTAAGCACAGTTGTTGCTTAACCTCTACCCTTTTATCTATATCCATATTTGATGCGCAAGTTGAGCTATAGACCAATATATCCATACTCAGTAAAACACTGTTTTTCTGTGATAAAAAACGAACGCAATGTCCAATCGGACATTGCGCATAACCAAGTCATTGGAATGATTTCAAGATCAATCACTAAATACTGACAAATGGCATTTGGGAAATATACTTTTCATCATTCACTTGACTTAAGATAAAATGAGCTAAGTCAGCTCTTGGGATTTTCGTACTTGCATTGACACCAACCCAACCCACTCGATAATTTCCTACTTTTTCATCATTTGTCAATCTCGGACCTCTGACAATAGTCCAAGTCAATCCGCTATTCTCAAGGACCTCATGGTGCTTTATAGCATCGTTTAGAATTTTAGGAACAAAAATCTTCATAATCGTTCGAATCAATTTATCGGCAAATTTCGGCCGATCTTTTTCAGGAAAAGGCAAACCGCCACCAGATAGAGAAATTATTCTCTCTACTCCACTCTCCTTCATCGCTTGCACGATATTTCGAGTTCCATTCGTTTGTAGCCATTCGGGAGATCCTTTTACATGACCAAATAAACTGATTACAATATCGGCTTCAGCGACTACTTCTTTAACATTTTCAATATTGAGTACATCACCTTTGATCACTTTAACAAGAGGACTGCTTTGTCTGATACGCTCTGGTTTTCTTGCTAGTGCCCTCACTTCAAATCCTTCATTAATTGCCAACTTCAAGAATTCTTGACCTGTTTGTCCCGTACCTCCAAATAGTGCTATTTTCTTATTCATTTTGTTGTGTTTTTAATTGTTAAAAAATTGTTTTCTAGTTGATCGAATGAGATGTAGCCACTTCCAATTTTGTAATACTTCCCATTCTTAAATAAGAATACTGTTGGAAATCCCGACACTTTTAATTTGGCAGATTTTTCGAAATCGGAATAAGCCATGTCTTTGTACTTTGGTTCTTTCATCTTTTCAATAAAGTGTTCAGCATTTAAGCCGAATTGCTCAGCAATACTGCCATATTCCTCTATCTTTCCTGGGGCTATTCCATCAAAGTATATCGCGCTCTGCAATGCAGAAGCAAAAGAAAGACTTCTATCATTGGAATCTAATTCTTTAAATATCGATAATGCTATTGCCGGAGGAATTGATGTGAAAATAGCTGTTCCATTTTCCAATGTTTGACCTATGAATTCGTCTCCGAATTTAACTCCCGTTGTATTTTCTACATCTTTATAAGCGCTACTAATGTAGGTGGCTACATTACCTATAGGTCCTATTCTTTCCCCAGAAATCATACCTCCTGAAAGGACTTCAAATTCGAGTTTATCACTATACAGTGCTTGAAATTTCTCCATTACAGGTGAGAACCCATAACACCATCCGCAAAGAGCATCATATACATAGATAATCTTCATATTGATTTGTGTTTAACAGCTGATTGATCTTATTAGTAATAAAGTGATCAAGAGTCTTTTTTTATTTCATTCTTTTTTCTTCAGGCAAATATATCTTACATTTGAAACACAAACTATTAGTTAAGTACTAACCTTTTAGTAAGTATGGATAGAGAACAGATGAAAGTTACTGCAAGATGCCCTATTAGAACAACTACAGAACTAATCGGCGGAAAATGGAAATTGCTTATCTTATTTCAATTGGCACCGAAATCATTACGGCCATCAGCGCTTAAAAATTTAATTCCTGATATCAGTGAGAAAATGTTGATCCAGGAACTAAAAAGTCTCACTAATGCCAATCTAGTGTTTCGTAAAGATTTTGGTGAAATACCTCCTAGAGTGGAGTATGGACTAACGCCTATTGGTCAAAAGATCATGCCTCTAATTAAGGAGATGAAGAATTTTGCTATTGCCTATGAATCGGAAATCACGACCAATAATCAATCTGGTATCGGAGAGAAAAAGGTTAATAAAAAGAGTTGATTTATGTTCTGAAGCGCTCAATTTCCATTTAATGTTGTCCATATATCCTATATTTACATTTAAGCAATTCACGATGCTAAGACTCCCGAATTAGAGTTATTGCGACTAGTATTAAGATTATGAAAGTAGCGTACGACAATTATTACCAATCAGAAAACTTATTCGGTGAACCATATCCTGAATTGATCGAATTCTTTGCTAATTTCCCAAAGAAAGGAAAAGTGCTTGATTTGGGCTGTGGACAAGGTCGAGATGCAATTGCATTGGCAAGACTTGGTTTCGAAGTGATAGGTATTGATAATTCAAAAGTTGGAATCGATCAAATGAATAAAATCGCTAAAGATGAAAAACTGGATCTCGTGGGATACGTCGACGACATTTTCAATTACAATCGATTTGATGAGTTCGATATTATTCTTTTAGACAGTATGTTTCATTTCGCAAAAAAAGACATGGAAAAGGAAGTTGGTATGATCAAAAGAATTGTTTCAGACATAAATGTTGGTTGTCTTATCGTTGTCTGTATTCAGAACACAGGAAATAAGGTTGAAATACTAAATAGTGCAGTTGACTTTGAAACAAAACGAAAACGACGAGTTGATATAGCTTTCAAATACACATTTGAGGATAGCGACAGCGGACATAAGTCTGAAACGGATTACAAAATGATTGCTATTGAAAAGTAACATTCGCATCTATCAACTTCCCTACTTAAGCATTCATTGGAAATGCTGCTATCGTATAGGCTTGTTTAAAACCAATATTCAAAGTTTGTATAAGAAATGATAGCGGAATAACATCACTTCCACCTTGTTTCAAATAATTCGTATGCTTTTTGAATCTCTATAAATCGCTTCTCTGCAATTTCTTGATGCGCTAGAGGTTCGGTTGCAAAAAGGTCTGGGTGATGCAGTTTCACCAATCGACGATAGGCTTTCTTAATTTCATCTTTCGAAGCATTCTCTGCAACTCCTAGTACTTTCGATGCAATTTGAAATGCTGATATTCTTGACTTAGAATTGCTTGTGGATTGTGTTCTTTTACGCTGTTGTGTATAGATCGCGATAATACTATCAAAATCTTTGGTTGACAGTTTTAATAGAATGCTAATATCTTTTAGTAAATCTATCTCACGTTTATTCATTGAACCATCTACATTAGAAAGACCCGCTAAGAAATACATGATCTGTAAACGTTGTTCTTTATGTGGTAATTTCCTGCGCAACCTTCTTGAAATAGCGCTCACACGCACTGGATTTTTCAAGGAATCCGTGAATGATCGTCCAAAATCATAATGTGTATCGGGGAAGTGGCGAGAGAAATAACTATTTAAATAAAAGATTTTTTCTTTATACGAGGACCTGTCCTTACGAATCATGAGTGCCCCAAGACTTATATAGGCCTCTAACAATGGATCATGAGGAGGTATTTCGTCCATAGGCTCTTCCTTCTCAAATAACCCTTCACTCCACTCCCTATCATTTTTGATATTCGATAGAATTTGTGACGCTATCATCAAAAGCACAAAAAGGAAAATAAAAAAGAAAACCATTACTATACCTTACTAAATTATTAAAATCAATTATTAATAAACCTAAACCAGTATGAACTTATTACATAAAGCACGACCTAAAATAGATAAAATTGGTTTAATCTATTTTTGATAATTCTTGCTATTATTAATCGAAGAATACGCTAAATCCGTTTTAAATATATTTGATACTCGTTAACTTCCTCCGAAATACTATCTTTAAATTCATGAATAACATCACATTTTATTTGTTAATCGGAGCTGGAATAGGTTTAATATTGGGATACAATAAGTTGACTAACTCCGAAAAAGAAAAAAAGAATCGAAGAAAGCGAAAGCACTTTAATTCAGCAACCACACCATTTCCTGAATTATGGAGAAAAATACTCACCAACCATGTAAACTTCTACAAACTACTTTCTGACCAAGATAAAATTGAATTCGAAAGAAAAGTTCATGTTTTTCTCTTAAACGTCAGGATCCGAGGCATACAAACAGAAGTCACACATAAGGATAAAATTTTGATTGCTGCTGGTGCAGTAATACCCGTTTTTCGATTTTCCCAATGGAACTATGCAAAACTTAAAGAAGTCCAACTCTATCCAGATAAATTCCCCATACCAGAATCGAATAAAATGGCACACGGGCTTGTTGGTTGGGGAGCTATGGAAGGAATAATGATGTTATCGCGAAAGGCTGTTCATCATGGCTTCCATGACAATACTGACAATAAAAATGTAGTAATTCATGAATTTGTTCATATTCTCGATAAGCAAGACGGTAAAATTGATGGAATAATGGGTAATGCCATGAATGATGTAGACCTCATGCCTTGGCTACACATCATAAATATTAAAATGAATGAAATTGATTTTGGTACTTCATCAATAAGGAATTATGGATCAGCCAATCGAGCGGAATTTTTGGCAGTTGTAAGTGAATTCTTTTTTGAGAATCCCGAGAGATTGAAAATTGAACATCCAGGATTATTTAACGCTCTTGACGATTTTTATAGTGAAAAGACCTAGTCAAGAAACACAATTTATCTATTTAAAGAATTAAAGCTTGACAATGCATAAAGAGGTATGATATTGTAGATAAAATGTTCAACTATTGAAAAAACAACAACCTTAGGACTATGAAAAAAAAAGTGGCTGTCATTGGAGGAGGAACAGCAGGATTATTTTTAGCTGCATTTCTGGATAGTGATATGTACGATATTACCATTTTTGAAAAAAAGTCATCTCTCGGTCGAAAGTTTCTTGTTGCTGGTGATGGAGGACTGAATCTGACACACTCCGAGGATCTATCAATTTTAAAATGCAGATATAGTCCTTCTTCATTTCTAGATCATGCGCTAAATAATTTCAGCAATACTGATTTAAGAGCATGGTTATCAGGCATAGGAATCCCTACTTTTATTGGAAGTAGTAGAAGAGTTTTTCCTGAAAAAGGGATCAAGCCAATAGAAGTTTTAAAAAGTATAGAATCGCAATTAATAGATAAAAATGTGAAATTTGAATTTAATAAGACCTTCAACGGATGGGGTGAGGGAAACTCACTAATATTCAACTCAAGAGAAACAATAAAGTCAGATTATACTGTATTCGCCTTAGGCGGAGCAAGCTGGAGAGTAACTGGCTCGGATGGCTCATGGTTACCCCTATTTAGTAAAAATGGTATAGACACGACACCATTTAAACCTTCAAATTGCGCTTATAAGATAGAGTGGGATGAATCTTTTATCCAGAAAAACGAAGGGAAACCGCTTAAGAACATATCAATTTCATTAGATAATAAAGTTCAGAAAGGAGAAGCCGTAATCACTAAGTTTGGAATAGAAGGTAATGCGATTTACGCATTGAGTCCAGAAATTCAAATGTGGCTCGCCTCAAACAAAAAAGCATTAGTTCATGTGGATTTTAAACCAACCTTCGACTTGTCATTGCTGATTGATAAGATAAACCACTCATCGTCTAATACAACAACTTTATTAAGTAAAGAGTTGAAATTATCTCGCACTGTAATAGATCTGATAAAGGTAACGCTGACAAAAGATGAGTTTTTAGACGTTCAAACTCTGGCTAAATCTATCAAGTGTTTTCCCTTAAGAATAATCGATTCAGCTCCCATTGACGAGGCAATATCAACGTCAGGAGGAATCACCTTAGATTCTATAGATTCCAATTTTGAATTAAGAAAAGTAAAAAATAATTTCTGTATCGGAGAAATGCTAGATTGGAACGCACCAACTGGAGGCTATTTAATTCAAGCTTGTGCTAGCATGGGTGTATTTCTAGCTCATCAACTCAACAACAAACAGCTTTAGACCCTCCCACTTTAACGGCTTAAAATATAAAAGGACAACATAACCTAGGTTATGCCGTCCTTCTCTAATTTCATCTATGATTAGATCTAAAAATAACCAAGATATAGATTCAAACATTCATTCGAAACTATTCCTTGTTCATCTCTATTTTTAAGTCACCAAAAGCACCAGTGTTTCCAGTCATGCGTAATCGCTCGTTATCCAGTTGTAAAATATCAAATGTAAAGTTGTAATTCCCTCCATCCGACATAGTATCAACGATTACAATCTGCGTAGCTTCCTCATCCATGGTATAGGTGAATTCACCAGTAGTTGTATCAGAAGCCTTAAAGTCTGTCCCGGTTCCTGTTAATCCTCCACTAAATGTAAGGAAGGAACCATCTCCTGGAGAACTAGAGCCTAATATTTCTTGGTTATAAATTACCCACTTACCTTCTATTTGACTGCCTGGTAAATCACTTTCTTCCTTGTTACAACTAACGAAAGTCAGAGTCAAAACAAGTATAAAGAATATATTTTTCATCTTGTATTAGATTTTGATTTTACAATCTGGTAACCAAGACTCTAACTCCTTCAAATGATCAGAAGAAACATTAGTACCCTTTATATTTAGCTTCTTAAGATCAGAACAGTTTTTAATTGATTCTGGAAATTTAGCTATAGGGTTGTTCGATAAGTTTAGGCTTTTTAACGAAGCGAGATTCCCTATTTCTTCTGGCAATTCAGAAATCTTATTATTCGCCAACCACAACTTCTTTAGTGAAGACATATTTCCTATTTCTGCTGGGATTGTTTCAATTTCATTCATATTAATCACAACAGATCCAAGACCTTCAATTTCAGTAATTCCAACAGGAAACTTCTTCAATGTCTCATTGAACTTACTAATGGATAATGTCAACGGAACAGAGTTCGCCACAATGTATTTATCATATGACGTTCCTCCCCCATCGATATTTGCTTCTTCAGCGGCTTCAGCAATAGTGCTCATCTCTTCACCAGAGAATTTAGTGTAATCAGACTCAGCATCCTCAATTGTACCTTCAAAGTTTGCTAAAACAAATTTCGTTGAACCACTCTGTTCAGCAAGAGCATTCATCTTACTTGGATCCTTGATTAATTCAGCATTTTTGGTTACTCCGGCTTTTCTTCTATTTACATCTATTTTAAACTGTCGGATTGCAGTTCTTGTGTTATTGGTGAAATTCCCAAACGACTGATCTGCCTTTTGAGCGTATACCGCAGCATCATTCATTGAAAATAGGGTAAAATGAGCGTACGCCAAATTAATGTATAAACCCTGAGCTACTTTTTTGTTAATCTTGGCATCTTTATTTTCTAGATCCGCATTCACCACTTCACTTTCCCAAATTGCAATTGCTTTCGATAACTTCTCAAAGTTTTCACTTGAAACACCGTTTTTCTCTATATCTTCATAAGCGTCATATGCTAGATCGTAAGCCTCTTCGATCTGAGTGTAATCAAAATCCTTTCCCTTTGCTGAATATACTTCAATTTCAATAGGATTGTATGAGATAAGCGCGTTTCTATTCAGTTGAAGCTCTGCTTTACTTTTTAGGTTATTAATAAAAGCCGTGTGGTTCTTATTTTTCCAAGATGCCTGACCAGCCTCATAATTCTTTTCAAGGTTTGGCTTTAACCAGAACTCACATTTCCCTTTGCCAAATTCAGCTTTGTCCTGCGTACCAGATGCCAATTGCTTTGCATAAACGGTATTTCCACTTCCATCCTTTAAAAATAGAAATGCAGACGGACGCGTTACATCATGCTCATAGTAATAAGTAGTGATTTCCTTAGCATCCTTAAGTGAACCTCCCTTAACCACACATGTTGTTTTTGTGTCTTTGAGACGTTTTGTGCCAAATTCAGAATTTCCTGAAGCAAAGGATGATGTTAAACTGCTGACATCGGTGCTCCCTACATCATAGTTGGGAATATTAATAAATCGTGTATCAACTTTTTTGCTCGTTGATCGTTGCGCTAATAATCCTGTCGACAATGCAGCACAACTAATTAGTAAAAGTATTTTCATAAAAAAATGTTTTCAATAGGTCTTCCTATTGGTTAATAAATACAGAAATGATCTGTTAAAGTACAACTAATAAATGCATATTTAAGTCAATTCTATTAACATATTTTAGCATCTTGATTCGGGATTCCAAATACTGTGCCATTAGCAATCAAAACACATTTCCCATATTGATCAACACTAAAAAACTAGTGTGCTAGAACAATCTTATATCTAAATAATTGTTTATTTTTATAAGTAATATCGAACGCTTGCGAATCGACTAAAACCAATTTTAAATGGGATTGTTAGAAAAATTACTAAATAAGAGCGAGGCGAACTATTCCTCTAATTTGACACTTGAAAATCTAAAACATAAGATTGAAGATTTACGTGAACAGAAAGGGTTAACATTTTCAGGACAGCTGAAAAGTGAAAATCAGTTTACCGCTTTTGACAAAAGAAATATTATCGGATGGAATAATCCTGATGTCAGAAGAAAATCGGCCTATTTAAAAGGTGAAATCAAGCAGAAAGAAACTGTTACAATAATTCACGTGATATCAAAGCCAAATTCCTTTTTGCCCGTTTTTTCAATTGTTGCCACCTTCATTGGTCTTGTTCTCGCTTTGCTCGCCTCATTGTTTGTACTTGATAATACCTTTCTATTCATGATTAGTATTATATTCATTGCTATCGGTGTTTTATACTATCCTTTAAGCACCTTCTTTAGGAATCAACTTAGAAATAAGATTGTAAAGTACTTAGACCTTAAAAAGGTTTAGCAATCTAAAATGAATTCCTATGGTTTTCATTAAAAATCTTTCTAGTGAAGCGAATAAGCTTTTGCTATTACTATTCATGATCATAACTTTTGCCACTTTTGGGCAAGTTGATAATAATCTAGATTTATCTAATTTCTTAACTAATGATCAAATACTTTTTGATACAGTCTACGGTGACTTAAATAAAGATGGAATAGATGACAACGTTTTGATTACCAAAGGAACCGATGAAGAATTTATTGTTACAAATCGTTTTGATGAGGTGGTCGATCGAAACCGCCGAGGAATAATCATCCTTTTGAAAAAAAACAGTACCTATGAAGTTGCTTTAAGAAATGACAGTTGCTTTTCTTCTGAAAATGAAGACGGAGGCATTTATTTCCCTCCACAACTCTCACTCTCTATTGATAATGGAAACTTATATGTAAAATACGGTCACGGTAGATATGGTCTATGGCAATACTCATTCAAGTATCAGAATTCAGACTTCGAATTAATCGGTTATGACTCGAGTTATGGTGGAGCAGTAATTGAAAGTGAAATCAGCATTAACTTTTTGACCAAAAAGAAATTAAATCGTGTGAATACGAATGCAAATGCACAAGGAGATGATGAAATTTACGAGGAGACTTGGGAAGACATCGAAATAAAGGAACTCATCAAACTGTCAGAGATCAAAGACTTTGACGAGTTGAATATGAGCAACTATTGAGTTAAAACAGATATCAATAAACCAGTTCACAAAAGAATAATAAGTTAATAGAATAAATTTTTACTTTTAGCAATTAAATAAAACCTTATGAAACAATTACTTATACTTTTCATTCTGATTTTCTCATTCAGTGGTATCGCCCAAATAGACACTGCAGAAGTTAAGCAACTGGTTGTTGTACAGAAGAATGATGGAAAAGAGTATATTGGTTATATTCTCACAGATGATGGGCGAGAAATCTTATTGGAAACTGAGGCTCTAGGTAAAATATATATTCGTAAAGAACTAATCAGCAAAATTGTCAATGTTGAAGATGAGGATAACATCATCAACGGCGTCTATAATACCGAAGGTCCTTTTACTACACGTTATACATTTACAACAAATGCTTTACCCATCAAAAAGGGCGAAAACTATGCCATGGTCAATTTGTATGGACCAGAAGTTCACTTTGCAGTATCAGACAACCTAAACATAGGTGTAATGACAACCTGGATTGGTAGTCCTTTTGTTTTAGCGATGAAATACAGCATGAAAACCAGTAATGAAAACGTGAACTTTTCAGTTGGTTTATTGTCTGGAACTTCATCATTTTTAAATAGTTTTCAAGGATATGGAGGATTGGCATTTGGTAATGTTACGATTGGTGACCGTCGCAGAAACATAACATTTGCCGCTGGATACTTATACATTGACCCCAATGTTTCTCGTGAAGAAACCTTCATTAGAGAAGGTAGTTATGAAACAAATTATGAGTACTTTTCTGAATACGATTTGCCTGAGCAAGATTTAATAAGGTTAAAGAATAATGTGATTACATCGCCAATGTTTTCTGTAGCAGGTTACCATCAAGTAGGGCCTAAAGCAGCTTTTGTATTTGACTCAATGTTTGGTTTTGTTAGCGGTAAATTAAATGACGAAGTATCAACAGCGCAAGTTTCAGCGCCAGTTGGAAATCAATGGGACAATAATTATGTTCCTGGGGTATATAGACACAATGTGACTCATGTAAATCAATCTAATTCAGCCATGTTTATTTTTATGCCTGGGATGCGTTTTCAAAAGAATGAAAATCGTGCTTTTCAGGTTTCAGTGGCGGGTGTTCTTGTAACAAGACCGGATAGAGACCCAATGTCTTTTCCTATCCCAACAGCTTCTTGGTACTTTAGGTTTTAAAGATTGATATTCAAGCGATTACTTCCCAATACAGAAGTTAGCAAAGATATTACCCAAGAGGTCATCTTCTGTAATGTCACCGATAATACTTGACAAATGACGAATGGCACTTCTGATATCCATGGCTAGTAAGTCTCCTGGAATCTGCATTTCAAGCGCTTCTTCTACCTTATAAATGTCTTGAAGCGCTTTAGAAAATGCTTCGTAGTGTCGTGCATTTATTACAATGGTATCACTTTCTGAGGCAAATTTCTGTACTTCTTCAGAAAGTTGATCCTTCAACGCTTTTATTCCTTGTTTTTCTTTAGCCGAAATAGGGATAACAGGATAAGTCTCATCATAATCAGCATCGTCAAAGCCATTCAATTGATCAACCTTATTTGCCAATAGAACGATTGATAACCCTTCACGTTGCAACTTTTCTAGATCTTCCTGCACATCGACTGGAGTCATCTCTAATGCATCAAAGACATAAAGTAAAACATTGGACTTCCCTACTTCAGATATCGTTCGCTCCACTCCTATCTTCTCGATCTCATCTGAAGCTTCTCGAATACCTGCAGTGTCTATGAATTTAAACAATACTCCATCAATAGTTAATTGTTCTTCAATTGTATCTCTTGTTGTTCCTGCTATGTGAGAAACAATAGCTCTTTCTTCATTCAATAAAGCATTCAGCAATGTTGACTTACCTGCATTAGGACGACCAGCAATTACAGTACTTATTCCATTTTTAATGGCGTTACCGTAAGCAAAAGATTCTGTCAACTCGGTGAGATGAGATTTCAGTTCTTCAACTAAATCATGCAACTCTTTTCTGCTGGCAAATTCAACATCTTCTTCCGAGAAGTCTAGTTCTAATTCAATCAATGAAGCAAAGTCCATCAAACGCTGACGTAAATGCTTGATATGATCTGAATAACCGCCACGCATTTGATTCATGGCAATTTCATGACCTTTCTTAGAGTCTGCTGAGATCAAATCCGCAATTGCCTCGGCTTGTGAGAGGTCCATTCTGTCATTGAAATAAGCTCTCATTGTGAATTCGCCAGGATTCGCCATTCGACAACCTGTTTCTAGCAACAATGAAAGAATCTGTCTTTGAATATATACTGAACCATGACAAGCAATTTCCGTCGTGTTTTCTCCTGTAAAGCTTTTTCCTTCTTGAAGAACAGTGACTAAAACCTCATCAATAATCGAATTAGACTTATCTCTTATCGTACCAAAGTGAGCTGTATGCGAATCCACTTTCGAAAGGTCTTTAGAAAATACTTTACTCGTAATCGAAAGTGCATCTTTACCTGAAACTCGAATTACAGCAATAGCTCCCATGCCATTGGCCGTAGACAATGCACAAATTGTATCTTGATCAATAATATTCAATGCTCAAATTTTCCGCAAAGTTAGGTAAACTAGAGGAATAAATGGAATATTCAAATGTTGTCTTAAATCGAAATCGATACTTGGTCAGGTTTCATAATGAATTCATTATTTTTGCCGAACACAAAGTTGAACATTATGAAAAACATTCTACTACTTATAACCGTCAGTGCTTTAGCCATTAATTTAAATGCTCAAACATGGTTTGAAGTTGGGCTTAAAGGTGGACCAGCAACTACTTTTTTGGTAAATGGAAATCTATTGGATGATACCCAATTCAATCCGAAACTAACTCCGACATATTTCTACGGAGCCAAAGTAGGAATCAACTTCGGTGAACATGATGGGATTGCTTTTCATGTTGGGATGTCTGAGGTCAGACAAGATTTCGTAAATGAATATGAGCTTACTTTTTTTGATGAACGACGATTTAGTGCTGGAGTATTCGATATAGGGATGTTATATCACAGAACTCAGGAGTCTGGTTATTTTGAAGTTGGGCCGCGAATTAGTCTCGTTCAAAATGCGACATTATCCGACGATGGCGGAGAGCCATTTGATATTGCAGATCAAGTTAACAGTGCATATTATGGAATGGATCTTGGATTCGGCTCATATGTTATTGGAGGTGATAGACTCTCTGTAATGATGGGACTTCGATTCTCATATGGCATTAGCCCAATAATGGAGGATGAACGACCTTTAACACCAGTACTTGTTGATTATGAGGAGCGAAAATCCGTACATGTATTTAGCGCTATGCTTTGCTTCGAATTAAACTACTCTCTCGGGTATCTTGTTCGATCAACATGCGGAAATAGAAATACATGGATCTCGTTCTAAAGTTCATTTTCGAACCACTTCCATAAATTATCATTCGGAACTGGAGCAACAATTTTAACTGGCTCATTCTTAATCGGATGTTCAAAAGATACCGCTCTCGCATGTAAACTTATACTTCCATCTTTATTGGAACGTTTGGCTCCATACTTCAGATCACCTTTAATAATACAACCAATATGCGATAACTGAGTACGGATCTGGTGATGTCTTCCTGTTCTCGGGTCAATCTCCAACAATGTATATCGATCACTTTTAGCAATTACCTTATAATCCAACTCTGCTCTTTTAGCACCTTCAGTAGTAGCATTAACTACGCCACTTTTGTTTCTCTTCTCATTCTTTTTCAAATGATTGATGAGTGTCCCAGATTCAACTGCAGGTGCTTTTTCAACAATAGCCCAATATGTTTTCTGAATAGTTTTCTTTTGAAATAACCCATTCATACGCGCGAGTCCCTTACTCGTTTTCGCTAACATGATTAGTCCTGATGTAGGTCGGTCAATCCTGTGAATGACTCCACAAAATACATTCCCTGGTTTATTGTACTTTTTCTTGATCCAACGCTTGACTTTCTCAGGAAGAGGTTCGTCCCCTGTTTTATCACCTTGCGTAATCTCCCCTGCTCTCTTATTGACAGCTATAAGATGATTGTCTTCGTAAAGTACTTCAACCTCATCCATTAATACTGCTCATTTTCGTTTGGAAAATCTCCACGACGAACGTCTTCAATATAACGTTGGAATGAGCCCAACATTTCTTCGAATAGATTATGATACTTTCTTAAAAAGCGTGGATTAAACTCATTATTAATACCCAACATATCATGCGCTACCAATACTTGACCATCTACACCGTTTCCTGCTCCGATACCAATAATTGGAATGGATACTTCTTTTGCCACTTTAGTCGCTAATTCTGCCGGTATTTTTTCTAAAACGATCGCAAAACAACCCGCTTCTTCCAATGCTTTTGCATCCTCAATCAGTCGATCAGCCTCCTCATTTTCTTTTGCACGAACTACATATGTTCCAAACTTATATATGGATTGTGGTGTTAAACCTAGATGTCCCATCACAGGAATACCCGCAGTTAGGATTCTTGAAATAGATTCAATTATTTCTTGTCCTCCTTCCATTTTTACAGCGTGACCACCAGACTCTTTCATAATTCGAATAGCATTGGAAAGTGCCTCTTTAGAATTTCCTTGGTATGAACCAAAAGGCATGTCAACAACAACCAATGCACGTTCAACAGCACGAACTACAGAAGATGCATGGTAAATCATTTGATCTAATGTGATCGGCAATGTTGTTTCGTGACCAGCCATTACATTGGAAGCTGAATCACCGACAAGAATTACATCAATTCCGGCAGTATCTAGAATACGAGCCATAGAATAATCATATCCCGTCAACATTGAGATTTTCTCTCCATTTTCTTTCATCTCATGCAACACATGCGTTGTTACACGTTTCACGTTATTATGTACAGACATTTTGTTGTAATTTTAAGGCAAAGGTATATAAAGTTTAGGGTTTAGGATTATGAATTTAGAATTAAGAGTTTGTACCTAAACCATGACCAGCTTATGACGTTCATGCTTTTTCTTTTCACCGAGGTAGAAATCGATTCGACCTAAAGCTAGACCTGCCCAACCTACTTGATTGATGAGCACCTTCTCTCCTATTTTGTTTTTATGTACTTCAGGTCGATCTAAAAAAGTATGCGTGTGACCTCCTATGATTAAGTCAATATTTTCGGTTTCCGCAGCCAACAGCGTATCGCAATCGTCGAACTGTTTTTTGTGATAACCAAGGTGTGATAAACAAATGACCAAATCACAATCCTCTTCAAAACGAAGGTGCTTAGCTATCTTATTAGCAACTGGTATTGGCGCTTGATGAACAGTATCTCCGTAATGTACTTTTGGAACTAGACCTTTTAATCCTACACCTAATCCAAATATTCCAACTTTAAAAGGTCCTTTTTGAAAAATTTGATAAGACTTTGTGATTCCTTTCAGCTGAGTATTGGTGAAATCATAATTAGCACAAACAAAAGGAAAGTCAGCGTACTGATGTGCAGTTAGAAAACCGTCTAACCCGGCATCAAAATCATGGTTACCCATAGTTGCGCAGTCATACCCCATCTGGGTCATTAGTTTCATTTCTAATGTCCCTTGAAATTTATTGAAATATGGAGTTCCTTGAAAGATATCTCCCGCATCTAAAACTAGCACGTTTTGTTCTTGTGCTCTTACATTTTGAATCAGTGTGTGCCTTCTTGCTACACCTCCTTGATCAGGATACTTTGCATGATTTGAAGGAAATGTTTCAATATTCGAATGAGTATCATTGGTATGTAGAATCGTCAATTTTTCAAACTCCTGAGGAGTTTTCCCAGCTGCTAGTGCAGAAGGTGCTAGAGTTAATCCGGCTCCCATCAATGCACTATGTTGTAAAAAGACCCTTCTTTTCATCATTCAAAGTTTATTCTCCCTTCTATAACTGGTCTGATCGTATCGTACTCTTTGACGAAATCGATAAGCATATCTCTTAAAAACACCCCGGTATTTCTTGAACTGTAACTCAGTTCAAAAAAATCCATATGGTCACCTCCGTTGAAAAGGTAATCACTTGTAACAACATACAAAGTATCTGAATTATTTTTAGCATTCAATGCACACGAACCATCTTTCAGCGTAAATCCAGCTAATGGTTCTCCTCCCGAAGATTGAATATAGTCGCAAATAGATTCAAGGGCAGAAACCGGTAACTTCGCTAGTACGACCGTATTGTCGAAAGGCATTAGTTTATATATGTCGCCTGTAGTGATATCCCCTTTGGAAATTGGAGCACGCAATCCTCCATGATTCATTAAACAGATGTATTGATCCTTTTGAATTTCTTGAGAACGAATTAGGTAATCTATTGTAGCGTCTGCTACGAAATTACCCAATGCCCCCTCAGGTCTTAACCTCACAAGATCTTCGGTTGCATAACCAATGACTTTATCCATCTCATAGGATAGTTCTTTCTTGTATGGTTTTATAAAATCAGATATACTATCATTTTGTTCCGTCAATGTAGTAACTGGAACTCTATCCGTCTGAACATATATATTGCGAACAGAAGAGCAGGCCCATAGACCTGCTCCAACTGTAAATAGTAAAATAACCTGCTTAAAACTCATTTAAAAGATGACTATTTTACGATAATCTTTCTTGTAGTTGACCCTGCGTTTGTAATTACCTCAATGAAGTAACTTCCTGCTGGAATATTTGCAACATTTACCTCGACTGCATTTTTATTTGAAGTAAAGGACTGTACTGATCGTCCCATCATGTCAATCACTTTCACTTCCTCTACCTTCATTCCATTCACTTGAACATAAACGATGTCGTTTGAAGGGTTGGGGAATACAACGAGGTTGTTTTCTATATCCTCCTGAGAAACTGACAAGTCTTCACATCCTGCAGTATTTGCGTCATATGCCATTGAAGAAAAGTCAACATAACATGCGAAATCAACACTATCAATATATGGATTACGATTATCTTGAAGGTCATAGATCAACTCATGGCGAGCAATCTCATAATTATCAGGTAGATCACCAAAATGCCAATCTTTCAATATTTCTTGAGATTGATTAGAAGGTATTGACCAATCATCACCAGTTCCATTGGCACCATTGTAACATGTTGCCATATAGAATATCGCTCGAGCTAAGTTCCCTTTTTGCGCTTCTCGCGGTTCGTAAACTAAATCTCCATCAGCCCTATACCCAACAGATCCTCCTAAATAATTAAACACTGGAGTTCCTACAATAATATCAAAAGGCAAGTTACTTCTTGGCGAGTTTGCCTGAGAAAGGTTTGTTGGATACAAGTTATGGTAATCTACATATTCTAATTCATTCGGCTGTCCATCAGCTGGAAATGTTGGCATCCAAGAGTGAGCATAAGTATGCTCTCTAGAATATCCAACTGTTTGCCAATCAAACAAACCACTAAATACTTTGCGTTCTCCAGAATAGGCACACACTACATATGATTCACCATTCACTGTATCTCGAACTTCAAATTGATCCATCATCAACGTTTTATAAAGAAAGTATGAATTGAAAATGTGTGGATTAATCAACGTTGTTAAATCGTCGATCAATGATGTATTTTGGCTAGAAATTCCGTTATAATATGAACCAATTTCTTCACCAGTCGAAGATTCATTTCCTGTGAGAACTCCGGATTGATTATAGTTTACATATTGACCATAGCCATTGAAACCATAAACGGCAAAGTAATAATCTGTGTTTGCTATTATTCCTCGCGGTGTAAAAGAGTTACCTGAGCCAATAAAAGCTACTTGTCCATCACCGACGATGTCACCACGTTGATATTCTGTCCCATCAACTGGATCTCCAGTCGGTGCACTTCCTTCTTTCCAAACTACAATGTATTGTTCAGCATCATTTGCAGCAGTAAACGTTGCTGTTAATGTATAAGGATTCACATTTGAAAATTGCAAAGCTGAAGGATTTGTTGCCGGTTCTGTAGCAAGGCCATCTGTACCTATTGCGAACAAATCGATACTAAAGTTTGGATTATCAGGATCATCTGAAACTATTTCCAAAACAGCCTGACGTGAACCGTTACCTCCAGATGTGAAAGAAATCGTATTGTTCGTTTGTCCTGCTCCAGCAATAGCCCCTGCTGCAATATCAGTTGAAAAATCACCAGCTTGTGGCCCCGTGATATTGACACTTGATATCGTCAGGTTATTTATTCCAAGGTTCTTCAAAATGATTGGAGTTGAAACTGATGTTCCTAAGAATGCCGTTTCTCCATTCAAGAAAACAGCACCATCAACCTCAACCTCTAACTTTTTATCCGGAGCCGTGTAAGGAAAGATGTCATTTGCGTCTCTCGGTAAGATCTGGTAGTTTGAAATATATTGACTCATCAATCCGACTAAAGACTGAGCACCAGAAGGGATAGGTTCACCAACCAAACCACAATCTGGGGAAACTCTCAACTGACCTGTATTTATACCGTCCGTGAAGTCATAGTTTGTAGATGCTGCAAATGTACCTCCAGCATCAGGAAAAGTTACATCATCGATTTGTACTAATCTTCCTTCGAAAGTCTCTCCCATATTTGGGATTGAAATCAACCATGGATCAATTTCATTTCCTGTTCCTTCATCTACTAAGCTTGTTATAGGGTCAATCTCTAGAAGTCCGTTGAAATCTTTCAGCTCACCTGTTACAGTAACAGAATCACCGCGATTTACTCCACCTACTTGTGTGAAACCATACACAGGTATTCCTCCAGTTTCATCTTGGATATAACGAATAGGCCCTAGTTCTCCCCCATCTGAAGATACACCAGTTATCGTTACTGTTTGTCCTATCGAAAAGTTCGAACGAGCATCATCAATATCTGTTTGTCCAAACAATGTGGAAAAGCAGAAAAGCGCTCCGATAAATGTTAACTTTTTATTCATTTTGTATTATTTACACCATTAATTAAAACTCAAAACCTACAGACACATTGAAACGAACTCCTTGACCGAAAAATACTCCGGCAGAGCTTGCAGCAAAATCTGACCCGTTTTGATTATTTCTTGCATCTGAAATGTACAATTGATTCAATGCATTAAATATATTACCTCTGAATACGAGATTAGAATTGTCAAACTTCACACGATAACCAGCATGCACAGATAGTAACCCGTAAGAAGGTATTTGCCATGACTCAGTACCACCATTTCCACCTGTCAAGCTGAAAGGGTCAAAATCTGAATAATATCTATCAAAATAAGTGTACTTCACTTTGATGTACGAATTTCGTATTGGCTCATAACGAACGGCCGCAGCATACGTTGACTGAGCAGCGTCACCAACGTGTACTCCTTTAGCATCGAACTCAAAAGTTTGACCAACAACATTAATTGTCTCAGAAGATTGCCATGTCCAATCTCCCAGAGAGATCATTCCTTCGATCGCTAAGTTTTTGAAGATTTTATACACACCGTCAAATTCGATTCCCATGTGAAGCGCATCCATCCCATTCACATTAGCTCGAATAAACTGAGTAGGGTCGTTAGGATCTGGAACAGCTACTCCAAAAGGAAAAGGTTTGTTTTCCCAATAAGTGTAGTATCCGTTGACATTCGCACTAAACTTTTTTGAACGGTATCCATAACCTGCTTCGAAGGCAAGGATATTCTCATTTAAAATTTCTTCAAAGAATGTATTTGTATTGTTATCAATTACATTAGAGAAAAGTGGAGTTCTTGAGAGGTACCCCATATTCACAAATACATTTGAACTTTCTGTAATGTTAAAGTTAGCACCTGTTTTAATTGTAAATCCAGGAACCCATTTCCATTCAGTTTGTTGATTTTCCAAACCAGGACTGCTCGCATTATATGTATTACCGTTGTAATTGATAGTATCTGTTGCTCCGATTAGAAGCGTAGTATCACTTAAAGCTAATTCTCTTTTGGCATGGTAATCAATGCCTTTATATCCATTTACTACAGTTGAAAGGTTTGCAAATGCTGACCATCTTCCTTTGGAGTACTCTGCTTGAGCAAAACCACCTGCCCATTGCACTAAACCGTCTCTATGGTTGTGGTATGGCTGCCACCCCACTTTATCTCCTTCAACCTTCATCGGGTCAGGATCATTTTTATCTTGGGTATTGACCCAATAATCTCCACCAAGGAGTTCTCTAAGTTCAGTATAATGCTCTCCACGGTAATACCTGTAATCTAATCCAGCTGAAATATTCCAATATTTATTCAAATCGTAATCAAATTGAGAAATACCTCCTATCCACATGTGGTTGTTTACTGAAGCTGTCAAAACTTGGGATGATTTTAATAATTCATCATCATAAGCTGGGTCTATTGCAGGAAATTCTTGACCGAACAAAGAAACCACCTGATTCCCTTGAATGATTGCATCCCAATCTACTAAACCTTGATCGTCTCTAATGATTCCTCCTGAGTTTCTTAGGCGCTCTCCTCCACCCCTACCTATAGATACATATGCCATGTTGGAAATTGACAATTTATCATTCACTCTCCAAAAATCTTTTAATGTAATTTGCGGTTTGTGATAATAATTTCTTCTTTCAGCTTTTACTTCTCTTTGACCGTTTTCATTCGTCACGTATCCATAATGCTGGTTATGTCTAATTCCCCAACCCGTATTAAAAGCAGTATCAGAAACTTGAATTCCAAGATCTCTTGCGTATTCTCTATTCCAATATTCAATAGGCTGATTGAATGATCTTTGCGCATGTTCCTGAGGAGCTCCAAATCCACTCAAGGATATTAAGTGTTTACCCATACGCTTCTGGATTTTCAAATAGTAGAATCCGCCGCGTGTGTAAAGGCCATCAACCCATCCATCACCTTGTTTATAAGAACCTGAAAAAAGCACTCCCCATCCATTCTTTAATTTACCAGATTTATAAGAAAACGATGTTCTTAGAAAGTTACCTGCACCGTATTCTTGATTAACCTTTATTCTGCGTTTACCTCCAGTTGGTTGGGTAATTATATTCATTGTACCTCCTACAGAAGGCATTGCTAATTTCGTAGCTCCGAGTCCTCTTTGCACCTGGATTTGGCTTGTGATCTGATCCAAACCAAACCAGTTACTCCAATAAACCCAACCGTTCTCCATGTCGTTCACAGGTACACCATCAATCATAACTCCAACATTTCGTTGATCGAAACCTCGAATACTAATTCTAGCATCTCCATCTCCACCACCTTGTTGAGTTGCATGTACACCTGGTGTTGAGTTCAAGACCATTGGCAGTTCTTGCGAACCTAACTCTTCATCAATTTCTTTTGCTGAAATTCGTGTCACAGCAACTGGAGTTTTTCTATCAACAGCGAGCTGACCGATCACCTCAACCTCTTCCATTTCTTGAGTATCCCCCATACTGAAATTCTTCTCAGTCTTAGGTTTGTCAATTGTAATCTTTTTAACGACCGTATCATATGAAAACATAGATATGCGTATTTCGTAATCTCCATACGGAATATCCTTGATTTCATAAGACCCATCCAGTGCAGCTTTAGCTCTGAATTCATCAGAGATATATACATATGCACCAATTACAGCCTCTTGTGTTGAATGGTCTTTTACATTTCCGGTCAATGTTCCTTTTTGTGAAAAGACAATAAAAGGAAGTAAAAAGGCTAAGAACAAATAATTTCTAATCACAGCAAAAAAAATTAAAAAAGGGGAGCAACATGCTCCCCTGATACTTATTATTTAATTACAACTCTTCGAGATGCAACTGTTCCGTTAGCAGTTTTTATGTTCACAAGGTAAACACCTTTATCCGCAGCAATCGTTAATGTAGTAATTCCGCCTGTATTAACCTCAGTCAAAATATTTTGACCTAAAGTGTTGTAAACAGCAATCTCTACAATATTTTCTTTAGACGTAAAGTTGAATACTCCATCTTCTGATGGGTTTGGGAAGATTCCAACATTCGCTATAGTTTCGTTATCCACTGAAAGGAATTCGCAATCACACTCATGTGAACCTAATGACTCCCAATTCCCAACTAATTGCTGGTTTTGATCCAGAACATTTGGTGGAATTGTATCCCATTCATCTAAAGGATCAAAGAATGAGATTACTGGACTTGTAATACCCGCAAGCACATCATTCTTACGAATCATTGAGTGGTCAGTTGTTGCAACAACTCCTGCTGGCGCAACATATGGAAATCCTGTTGTCCAACCGCAAGTACTAAAATCATCTGTATTACAGTTACCGTTATCAGGATCTTCACCAATCTTTCCAAAAACATCAATCAGTTGAGCACCCGGAACATCCAATACTGTTCCTTTAGCAAGAACTACTGCATCATTCCCGTTAAAATACATCGCATTTGATACGGGATAATCTGGACAGTAAAACTCATCCGCTTTTGCTTGAAGTTCATCCCAAACTGGAGCATCTTGACCCGTTCCTTGATCATCAGTTTTATCAATTACAGCTACATGAACGTCATAAGGCTGAATTGTACCAATTAACTGAACAGCTTGAGCTTGTCCAGCTGATG
>CBFHXS010000020.1:0-30378 GCA_965659845.1 Brumimicrobium sp. | reverse complement strand
TACAATACAATCAAGGATTGCTACCGTTCGTAAAAGAACCGCTAAAAAAGGCAACTTTTTAACTTATTTAGAGTTTAGTATATGGTATCTTCAATGATGCAAGTATATTCTTGTGTTTGAGAAGTTTATTATAACTTTGATCAATGTTGAACAGACTGATTTTGAGCATAACACTATTCTTGTTTGGCTGTGCTTTATTTGCACAGGACCAAGGTGGTGTTTGGCTGCATCCAAATGAAGGTCAGTGGGACAGCAAAATCTTGTATAAAGTTGAACTAGAACAAGGCTCTTTCTTTATTGAGAGAGATCGATTTACCTATGACTTGCACAATCTCTCTGAAATTTATGATCATCAACATTCTGGGGAGAATCACTATGAACACGAGGTTAAAAGGCATGCAATACACTCTGTTTTTTTAAATAGTAATTGGTCTGGTGAGATTACTGAATCTAATCAATCTAACTTTTACCGAAACTATTACCTTGGAAAGGACTCTGCCAAATGGGCCTCAAAAGTTCATGCGGTTCGACGAGTACAACTCAAAAATTACTATGATGGTATCGATTTAGTGATTGAAGGCAAAGAAAGCGAGATTAAATATTCTTTCATTGTTCATCCGGGAAGTGATTATTCACAGATACAAATCAATCATGTAGGTGCTGATAGTATTAATTACAACGATCAATCAGGTGAAATATTTACGCGTTTTGGTGCGATCAATGAATCAGACTTAAACGTTTGGTCTTTGGATGAAGCGGGAAATGAGAAAATGATAGATGCTAATTTTGCTTCGTATAATAACACTGTGCACTTCAATATACCATCTGATTTTGACCCAACTAAAACATTGGTTATTGATCCAAGCTTAACATTTTCTACTTTCACTGGTTCATCTGTTGACAATTGGGGCTTTACAGCTGCCCCTGATGATGCTGGGAATTTATTTGCTGGAGGTATCGTATTCGGTACAGGATATCCTATAACAACAGGTGCTTATGACGCATCATTCAATGGGGGAGAGGGAGGATTTAATATTGACGTCGGTATAACTAAGTTCAATGCCACAGGTACAAGTCTTCTCTATTCCACTTATCTCGGAGGTTCTGGGAATGAGGCGCCAAACTCTATTGTTTCTAATGATCAGCAAGAACTATATATTCTTGGGGTAACAAGTTCTTCAGATTTCCCTATTTCTGCTGGAGCAATCCAATCGACATTTAATGGAGGGCCTACAACAACTCAAAATGCTCTTCAGTTTACGGGGACTGATCTTTTTATATCCAGACTTAATGCAGATGGTACAGCGCTGCTGTCAAGTACTTATTATGGTGGGTCCGGAACAGATGGACTAAATATTAGCAACCTTCATTACAATTATGGAGATCAGTTTAGAGGAGAAATTATTGTAGATCAAAATGGGGATGTCTTATTTGCTAGTTCTTCACAGTCAAATAACTTGAATATTGTGAATGGATTTGATAATACTTTGAACGGCACACAAGATGGAATAGCGATTAAAATGTCTGGTGATCTTACAAATTTGATTTGGTCAACATATGTTGGTGGTTCAGGGGATGACGCTTCATATGCTGTCCAGACTTCTTCTGTTGGAGATGTATACATTACAGGGGGTACTGCTTCTAGTAACTTTCCTATTTCTAGTGGTCAAACTCCTTCTTTTGTAGGGGGGATTTCCGATGGTTATATTCTAAGATTAGATGGTGCAACTGGATCCAATATCGGAGGAACTTTTATCGGAACTCCAAGTTATGATCAAACCTACTTTGTACAACTTGATCAATCAGATGAGGTTTACGTATTTGGACAATCAAATGGCCCTATGCCTATTTCTACAGGCGTTTATAACAATCCTGGATCGGGACAATTTATTCAAAAATTTACAACGGACCTTTCTAGTCGTCTTTGGGGTACAGTAATTGGTGGAGGTAACGGTACAATTGAAATATCACCGACGGCATTCCTTGTTTCAAATTGTTATGAGATTTATTATGCAGGTTGGGGAGGACAAACTAATCAGTCTAGTCAAGCGAATGGAAGTACTTCTTCAGGTTTGCCTACAACTCCAGATGCATATCAATCGAATACAAATGGGAATAATTTTTATGTCGCTGTTCTAGATGAAAACGCCTTACAATTGAATTATGCCACATTCATGGGAGGAGTTACTGGAAGTGCGAATCACGTAGATGGAGGTACTAGTCGTTTTGATAAGAAAGGTCGAATTTACCATGCCGTTTGTGGTGCCTGTGGAGGTAATCCTAATGGATTTACAACGACTCCCGGAGTTTGGTCTACAACAAATCAAAGCTCCAATTGTAATCTGGCCGCTTGGAAATTTGATTTGGGAATAATTGAATCTACTATATCCTCGCCTGACCCATTCGTTTGTATACCTGATTCTGTGGAGTTTGTCAATAACTCTCAAAATGGAAACGCATTCTTCTGGGACTTTGGAGATGGAAACTCAAGTACGGCATATGAGCCCTCTCATTTTTATAATAACCCGGGAACTTATGATGTGATGTTTGTAGTGAGTGATACAAATGGATGTTATGAATCGGACACTAGTTATTTGCAGATAGATATTGGTGAGTTTGCTGGTGCAGTAATTCAACCGCCTGTGCCTGTATGTCCAGGAACGCCATATCAGTTAGAAGCTTCTGGAGGATCGACTTATGCATGGAGCCCAGCTCAGTATTTAGATGATTCTACCTTAGCTATGCCAACAGCTACTGTAAGTGGCACAACTAGTTTTACTGTTGTTATTTCTGATAGTTGTGGATCAGATACATTATCTCTTACTTTGGAAACTTATGGAGGTAATGCGGAGGCCACAGAGGACTTATTTATATGTAGAGGTGACACATTAGAGTTATGGGCTACTGGTGGAGCTGACTATTCTTGGAGTAATCCAGCTGATATTATCGATCAGGTTAGTCCGGATACTGTAATTGTGGCTCCCGAATTTAATACAGAGTATACGGTTGAAATTTATACCGTAGAGGGATGTACCTTGGTAGAAACTATCTTTATCGAGGTGTTTCAGGATGTCCCTCAGCCTATGATAGAGGATACTGTGCCTTTATGTCAAGGCGAGTCTGTTCAAGTTACTGTTGGAGGTGGTCAAACCTATGACTGGGCTCCAAACCAAGATATTAATATCACTACTGGCCCAACGGTAACAATTTCAACTCCAGTAGATCGATGGTATTACGTTGGTTTTTCAAACCCATGCGGAACTGTGCCTGATAGTGTCTTTATTGATGTGATTGAAGTAGATGCTCAAGCTGGAAATGACACAATCGTTTGTCCCGGTGACCCGGTTAATCTATGGGCTTCAGGAGGAGTTTCCTACTCTTGGTCTCCAGCCTCTTTTGTAGCCAATCCTTCGGCAGCTGAGACGAGCGCTCAGTCCCAATATCCAACTAATTATTCGGTAATTATTACAGATCAATATGGATGTGTAGATAGTGCTTTTGTTTTAGTAGAGCATTTCCCTTTACCATATGTCCAAGCGAGTCCAGACTATTATGGTTTTCCAGGTGATGAAATTATTCTAAGTGCTGAAGGGAATGATAGTCAAGGTAACTACGTTTGGTCTCCCGCTGAATATTTATCTTGTGTTAACTGCCCATCACCAACAGCTACACCACCAGAATCAATAACTTATGAAGTAATGTATATAGATGGGAATGGTTGTCGAGCTTCCGATGATGTGACTATTTTCTTTGAAGGTATAATTTATGTTCCCAACACATTTACTCCAGATGGCAATGCTATAAATGATTTCTTTGCAGTTGAGGGAGGTAATATAGAGTATTTTAATATGCTAATCTTTAATCGATGGGGAGAAGTGGTTTTTGAAACGAATGATTTTGATTCACAATGGGACGGAACATATAATGGCCAGAAGTGTAAAGATGGTACTTATATCTGGAAAATCCGATACGAGGATACTGCGGGTAATCGTGAGGAAATGGTTGGTCACGTGAATTTATTACGCTAGTTGGTCAACCATCCTATTGGCTACGATCTGTACAATTCTTCTATTTATTCCTTTATGCATCGTGAAGTAAAGTTTGATTTCTTCGAGATCAAACTGTCCGATAACTATCCCTATAACTTCTCTTTTGAATTGTTGGTTATTCTGCATAATCGATCTCAACTGCTTTTCTTTTTTAAGATGGTTCAGTTCAGAAAAGACCACCTTCATGCTTTTAATTTGATTTAAAACGTGAAGTTTAATTAAGTCGCTTTGCGTTTTTATGATTGGACGAATAATTTCGTTTTGAAACTGTTCCTCAATAGCATACACTTCCTCCGTTATTTCAGGAGGAAGTGCTGCTCTTTCTTTTTTATTGTTTCCCATAGAGTGATCCTAGAAGTTCATCAGCGAAACTAACTCCGCCTTCGACTTTTTTCTTGTTCAACTTTTCATGTTCTACCATACCCCAAAGAATTAGCTCTTTGATTAGCAACTCATCTTCTGGATCATGCTCTGGAACATATTTTTCTATTAAAACATCAAGCGGTTTAATGCTATTCATTTTTTCAGCATACTCTTTGTTGGATAGATTTTCCTCAATAACAAATTCAGAATGCTCTAAAAACCATTGAACTACATCATCAAACTCCTGTTCTTCGTTTTCTTTTTTCAGTTTTTTCAACTTCTTGAACGTCTGATTAAATATCTCCTTAATGGCTTCTCCTAGAAGGATCCGAGCTACCTTTTCAGAACCAATCTGCTCTCCTTCGTATACCAATTCAACTTTCCCCGTAATTGATGGGAGTATACCTTCGAAGTCAGACATGCGAATACTCGTTTCTTCTTCATCTGATTCAACTCTTCTTAGGTCAGCCCTACTGATGAGGTTTTCGAACATCGTAATACCCATTCTTGCAGATACACCACTGTTGGCATCGATATATGGCGATTTACGCGCTTCAAAACCTATCTGTTCGATTAATGTTTTTGCAACCTCAGGTACATGGACTTTAGCATTTTTTGAATCATCCCCGATTTCTTGTTGTGTTATCTTTTTAGCAGTTTCTATATCTTTCGGATAGTGCGTAAGGATTTGAGAGCCAATTCTGTCTTTTAATGGGGTAACGATACTTCCTCTATTTGTATAATCTTCTGGATTCGCTGTGAAAACGAAGTTTACATCTAATGGTAATCGAATATTAAATCCTCGAATCTGCACATCTCCTTCTTGAAGAATGTTAAATAGCGAAACTTGAATTCGTGCTTGAAGGTCTGGCAACTCATTAATCACAAAAATACATCTGTTGGCGCGTGGAATCATTCCAAAATGAATAACGCGTTCATCCGCATAACTTAATTTTTGAGTGGCGGCTTTAATTGGATCAATATCTCCAATTAAATCTGCAACAGTTACATCCGGAGTAGCGAGTTTTTCAAAGAAACGTTCTGACCTGTGTATCCATTCAATAGGAGTTTCATCTCCTTTTTCCTTTTTCATCTCCTGTCCGAAAGTAGAAATTGGGCAGAACGGATCATCGTTCACAGAAGATCCTGAAATTACAGGAATGTATTCATCCAGCAAATCAACCATCGATCTTGCGATTCTTGTTTTCGCTTGACCTCTCAATCCTAGTAGGTTTATATTGTGCTTGGAAAGTATCGCCGTCTTCAACTGAGGTATAACAGTATCATCATAACCTATGATTGTTTTGAATATCTCTTCTCCTGACTTAATTTTTTCCAATAAGTTATCCCTTAACTCGTCTTTTATGGACTTAGATTTGTAACCCGCATCCTTTAGT
The DNA here is from genome assembly GCA_965659845.1 of Brumimicrobium sp. Lineage (GTDB taxonomy): Bacteria > Bacteroidota > Bacteroidia > Flavobacteriales_D > Crocinitomicaceae > Brumimicrobium. The sequence continues at coordinate 24,569 of CBFHXS010000020.1, read as the reverse complement.
CCTTTTACGTTTTTAATTTTTGTGTGATCCATATTATCGTATATTTTTCTTCTTATTCTTTTCGTAATCTTCAAATATCATTTGCCCCAATCCTTTAAGCCCTGTATAAAATGCCTTGCCTTGGTTTGCTTCAGTAAATTCTTCTACAAATTGCTTTAAGTAGGGGTCTTGTGCAATCATGAAAGTTGTAATCGGAATCCCTAATTTTCTAGACTCTTTTGCTTTATTCATGCATTTGTTCGTGATAAAAGGGTCTAGTCCTGCACTATTTTTATAATACTCACCATTTGGTAGACGCAGACAACTTGGTTTTCCGTCTGTAATCATAAATATTTGTCTATTCGCGTGCTTTTTCCTTTTCAATATATCCAGGGCTAAATTTAGTCCAGCAACTGTATTAGTATGATAAGGTCCAACTTGTAAATAGGGAAGGTCTTTAATCTTAATTGGCCATGCATCATTTCCATAAACAATAATATCAATATGATCTTTTGGGTATCGCGTTTTGATCAATTCGGTTAAAGCCATCGCGACTTTTTTTGCGGGAGTAATTCTATCTTCCCCATACAAAATCATACTATGGCTTATATCGATCATTAGTACAGTACTCATCTGGCTATTGTGATGTGTATCATGAACAACAAGATCATTCTCTGTAAGATTAAAATCACCTATGCCGTTGTTAACATAAGCATTTCTAATACTTTCTGTCAATGCGATCTGGTTGATGTCATCTCCAAAGGAATAATTTCTAAACTCACCAGTTTTATCTAACCCAGAACCTATATGTTTGGTTTTGTGGTTTCCTTTTCCACTCTTCCTTAACGCACCAAAGATTTGATCAAGCGCTTTTTGACGAATTGTTTGTTCTGTCTTCGCTGTGATTGCAAATCCTTTTTCTGTCTCACTATCATCTTTGATATATCCCTTTTTCTTTAAATCCTCGATGAAATCATCCATTGAATATTCATCCGTGAAAAGATTGTATTCTTCATCTAGTTGTTCCATCCAGTCTAATGTTTCGTCGACATCTCCTGAAGTGAAAACGATAAGCTCTTGAAATATATCAAAGAGTTTGTCGAAAGGTGATTCGTCCTCTTTCTTAAAAGGAGTAAATTGAAAACCTGAAAACTTCTTTTTACTTTTATCTTTCTCTTTTGCCATGATCTAGAACATCCTTAGTAACTTGGTGTTTATAGAACAACGAAGAAAGAGATAAGTTTTAATGAGATGGACAAAAAAAGGGTTGCTATTATAGGTGCAGGATTATCAGGTTTAATAACTGCTAAGCTTTTATCGAAAGAAAAGTATGATATTACTATATTCGAAAAAGAAGCGATGTCTGGTGGCCGTATGCGAACACTCAAAAAAGATGATTGGGAGTTAGATCTAGGTTTTCAAGTTCTTTTGACGGGCTACCCATACTTAAAAAAGTATGGTGATTTATCATCTTTAAACTTACTGAAGCTAGAGCCAGGGGCAACTATTTTTAGCCAGAACAAGAGGACTACATTAGGAGATCCTGCTAGAAATTTGAGATTTTTGTTTCCGACACTATTCTCTTTTTCAGGAACGTTGAAAGATAAGCTTCTAGTAGTTAAACTGAATACTTTTGTAAAGAAGCGCTCAATCGAAGAGCTGTTTGCATTAGAAAACAAAACGACTCTTGAGTTTTTGAAGGACTATGGATTCTCCAATAAGATCATCAGTAACTTTTTTAAACCTTTTTACTCCGGTATTTTTTTAGAAGACCAACTGAGAACATCTTCTCGAATGTTTCTTTTTATTTTCAAAATGTTTTCAGAAGGAGAAGCAGCGATCCCTTTAGGAGGAATAGGTGACCTCTGTTCTAATTTGGCAAGTAATATTAGCGATGTTGATATTAGATTCAATACAGCTGTCACGTCAATAGCTAACAATAAAGTCCACTTCAATAGTTCAGAAGAGGATTTTGATATCATAATTAACACGAATCCAGCATTCAATAATGCTTCGAAAATGGAGTGGAAGAACTGTCATGTGTTTTATTTGGAGCATGCAGGAGAGCCAATTATTAAGGGAGCTAGAATAGGTTTGGTTGCGGCAGAAAACAAACTAATCAATAATATTTTTTATGCTCATTTAAGTCAAACGAAAAAGCCCGCCAATAGGTCATTGCTTTCAATCACCATTGTGAATGATCGAGGTCTATCTTCTGAAGATTTGAAAGAAGAGGTAATGAAAGAAACATCAAGCCTAATCAATAAGAAATTGGATTTTGTCGAGCATTATGAAATCCCTAATTCCTTGCCTGATGTTTCCGTTCCGAAAAATGAAATAGAATTGAGTATAAGTAAAACAATTCATATTGGAGATTATGTCTTGAATGGTTCTCAAAATGCGGCTTGTAAAATAGCTGAACTAGTTGTTGAGAAGTTGAATGCTTAGCATTTATTTTATGCGTATTCCGATGATACAAACATCGTCTACCTGTTTTAAATCTCCCTTCCAATTGTAAAATTCATTCTCTATCTTTTCCTGTTGAAGTTTGATAGGAGTATCTTGAATATTCATTAGGAAGTTTTTAAACGGTTTGCTTTTGTATTTTTTACCTCCCGTTTTTCTTGACTCTTGATCTTTCCCACCAAATTGATCTGGGAAGCCATCTGAGAACATATACAAGGTATCATTGTATTTCAATTCAATCACATGATTTGTAAAAGGCTTCTGATTCTCGTATACTCCAATTGGTTGTTTGTCTGCCTTTATTTCCTTCAATTCATGGTTGCCATTTTCATTACTCCTGATGATCCAAAGAGGATTGTTTGCACCTGACCAATGCAGAGTCATGTTAGCCTTATCAATCGCACACAAACTAATATCCATACCATCATTTACCCTGTCTTCATTCTTTTGAAACTTGTTAATTATTAGTTCCCTAGTTCTATTTAATATTTCGGCAGGTTCTTTTACACCTTCCTCGAGTAACACTTTCGATAATGCACTAGAACATATTACACTGACAAGTGCTCCAGGAACTCCATGACCAGTGCAGTCTGCAGCAGCAATAAATGTCATTCCATGAGCTTCTTCTATCCAGTAGAAATCACCACTGACAACATCTTTTGGTTTGAAAATGACGAAGCCATTACTCATTACTTCATTGAATACGTAACGAGAAGGTAAAATTGCTTCCTGAATTCTTTTTGCGTAGTTAATAGAGTCTGATATTTCACGATTCTTTTCATCAACAACTTTCTTTTGTGTTTCGATTGTATTCTTTTGTCGATGTGTAATACGAAACCTGTTGAACATAAAAAGCGCAAAAATCATAATTAACAATAGAATTACTACGAGAGCAATCTGCAAAGTTCGTTGTGTTTGAAGCTCACTTTCTTGTTGTTTTATCATGAGTTCATTCACTTCCTTTTGTTTCGAGAACTCAATGCTGTCACTGATCTTTTTTGTTTTATATTCAAACTTAATTTCTTGCTCTAAGGCTTCCTCTTTCGAATCTAAATTGTAAACTTTATCTCGGTATTTGATATAATCCCTAAAATGGGAGAGTGCTTCTTTGTGATTTCCTAACCCTTCATGATACCTGTAATAATTCTGATGTGCATTTTCTTTGAAACGATCAGAATCCATTTCTTCGGCAGACTGCATTGTGGCCTCTAAATAAGGAACAGACTCATTGTATCTTTTTTTACTGATATATAGTCCAGCGAGAGTAGAATTTATGTTTATTGTATTTTTCTTATACTTCAACTTTTCGGCTAATGGCAGGGCTTCTAAAAGTAAATCTTCAGCTTCTTCTAACTTGTCTTGCTCTTTTAGAATCACAGCCATATTTGTCATAGCTGAAACGACACTCTCCTTCATGTCAAGATCTTGTGCAATTTGCAAAGACTGCTTATAATAATCCAGAGCTTTATCATATTGCTTCCGATGTCTAGCTATGATTCCTAGATTATTATATGTTCTTGCAAGACCTTTACTGTTTCCAGTTTGTTCATGAATTTCAATTGTACGATTGTAATATGATTCAGCTTTTTCGTATTCGTTCAAGTGCTTGTAAACTACACCTATATTTCCAAGTGTTGTCGCAACCTGTAATGGGTTTTTTGTTTTTTCGGCAAGTTCTAAAGCTTTAAAGTTAAACTCGAGAGCCTCTTTTAATTTTCCATTATTTTTATACAAAACTGCTATGTTTCCATATATCATAGCTCTACGATTTGTATCCTTTGTGATATACGTGTAACGTTCTATTTCGTCATAATACTTAAGTGCTTTCTCTGTATTGCCCTGTTTTTGATCTGAAACCGCAAGCCAAAGTAGGGTTAAGGTCAAATTTTTAAGACCTTTTTCTCGTGCTTCGAGATTTGAAGAAAGTTCTAGTTTCTTAAGTAATTTAACGGCCTCTATACCAATTTTTCTTGCCCGCTCGTATTCTTTATTTCTGTAGTATTTTTTTCCTTTTTGGCTTAATGAAATTCCTTTCATGTAAAGAAAGAAGTCCATCTTCTCGCTGTCATAGACTTCTTTTTCTTGCAGTTTGTCATCACAGAATTGAATTGCCTGATCAAAATAGAAGTTTGCTGAATCTCTTTTTGTTCTGTAGGTTCCGGCAAGTCTGTAATATGTTTTGACAGCTGTTGTGTCGTGAGCATATCCCGTTTTGTTCAAATGATAAACTAGAATTTTCTCTAGAGAATCTGTTTTTATTTGGCCATAACTCAATGTACAAGAGAAGTACATCAATAATAAAAGATAAAAAGAGAATAATCTTTGTTTACACATCAAACTACCAATTCGTTAAGTTTTACGAATATACCAATTTCATGAGGATTCTAGTTCTTAGAATCTTAAATATTGATAATCAATACCCTACATTTATTGCTTAAGTAGTTTATAATTTTTGGTATGTTTTGGTGAACTTATTTTTAGGTGATAGATTCCTGAAGGTAGTTCGGGGATAGAGATTTGCTTGATTCCTTTGTTTAGATCAGAATAACTTTCAGCGAAGACAGTCTTCCCAAGAGTGTTGTATAAAGCTAACTCAAGTTTGTCAAGACTATTAGGTAAATGAATTTTAATACTTCTGCCTTTGAATGGATTCGGGCTAACACTGATATTCTCTCCATTTTGTTCAGTTGTACCTAATATACTACTAACGTTGATCAAAGAATCATAAATACATCCAATATCATCAATGATTTCTACAAGGTAACTGCCCGAATTCAGATCCTCAAAAGGTGGCTCGGATTGTATTCCATCAATGTAAAAGGTGTAAGGAGGTAAACCTCCAAAAGCAACTAGGTCAATCTTTCCATCCATGCCGAATGTCTCATCTTGTATATCGTAAATTGCAAAAATTTGAGAAGGGTTACCTATTTCAACCGAAGCGGTATCTGCACATCCAAATATATCCGAGTAGTAATAATAGTAAGTTCCACTACTTACGTTTTCAATAGTGTTTCCTAGATCACCATTCGACCAATTAATCCAATATTCAGAATTATTGATTGTCGAGTTGATAAAAAGTTCTGCTGATCCATCAGACAAATTAGTGCAAGAAACGTTTGTTATATCTTCGATTATTTCGGGCATCTGAGAAAAGTTAATACTTAAGGTATCTGAATAATAACTGAATCCTTGCTCTTGTATAAGGGCAAAATAATTCCCAGAAGAATTTGTTGTAATATGAGTAGAATCACTTCCTTGATTCCAAATAAGAGGGTTTTGCGTGTCGATATTAAGTGTTACTTCTGAGTTATCACAAAATACACTGTCACCGATTATCTCAATTTGACTAGCTGTAGTCTCTCCTTCAGATAGGTAGTGATGGGTATTAGCCTGGACATTATAATATCTGTCGATTAGCCCACTAGGGTAGATTACTTTTATGGAATCTATAATTTGTGCTTCTCCAAGACCAAAAATAATGTGTTGGGAGTTTTGCGAGATGTAATTTTCTACGTTGTAGATCGATTTTGAGTACATGGAACCATTAGCAAATACTTGAATATTCGCCCCTATGGCGTTGTAGTTGGAACTTGTGCCTTCGAGGGTTAGTTTTACAAAGTTATTAGAAAATCCAGAATTTAACCATAGGAAAGGATCCGCCATTTCATCGTTGTATGATACAATATCATAGAATCCATCATTATTGATATCACCTTTGGCAACGCTATGAGATTTACCTACCAATGTACTTTGAAAGCTATTGTTGTTTGAAGTGAAATACTGACCGTCCTGATTTTTGAAGAATTTACTTTCTTCTTGCGCAAACAAGTTAAAAGGATGCCCCGAAGCAACATAAAGGTCCTGCCAAGTATCATTGTCATAATCAATCCAAACTGCTCCCCAAGAAAATATATCTATTTGCGTCCCGAGAATTTGAGATTGCTCTGTAAAAGTACCATCTCCATTATTTACGAAATGTTGAGTAGGATTGCCATTTCCTATATTTGTAAGATAAATATCAGGGTATCCGTCATTATTAAAGTCGTCGATTGTTGCTGTCATTGGATTGCCTCCTGGGAATTCAAGACCAGTACCATCAGTAATGTCAGTAAATGTTTCATCACCATTATTCTTAAAGAGTGTGTTTTCAAAAGGATACCTATCATTGATTACATAAAGATCTATCCAACCATCTCTATTGTAATCGAACCAAAGTCCTTGAAAAGACGTTTTTATACTATCTCCGACACCTGCAGTTAACGTTATATTAGAGAAACTGCCGTCTCCATTGTTTTTAAAGAGCCGATTTAGTCGAATTTCTTCATTTTGCGTATAACCATAGTTGTAATTTGCCAAGTAGAAATCTAGAAATCCATCATTGTTGAAATCAGCAAAAGATGCTCCATAATTTTCTGTACTTATTGAAGGTAATCCTGCTTGAACAGAATTATCTGAGAAGCTAAAGTTGCCATCATTGACTAAAAGTCGAGGTGTACCGTTGTAAGTTGAGATAAACAGATCAAAATCAAAATCATTATCTACGTCAACCCATAAGACTTGTTTAACTTGACCATCACCGTATATACCTAAATTAACCTTTTCAAATCCGCTACCGGTATTTCTATAAAAGAGAATACTGTCGTTTTCCGCAGCAAAAGTAAGGTCATCTAATCCGTCTTGATTGAAATCATAAAAACTAACGGATGCTCCATAATTATCTATAGTGTTAAGGCTTGTTTGAATTGACATTGACTGTGCAACATTTGTGAAACTTTGCCCGAGTAATTGTTCACTGAAAGAAATCAGCGAGACCAAAATCGTGGAATATACTATCTGTTTTATCATTTTACGATAATCTTTTTAGTGTGAATAATATTATCCACTTCAATGGTTAGTATATAAGTTCCAGAACTCAAGTTAATAATCGTGATTTCACCCTCATTTTTATGCGTATTAATTGATATATTTTCAACTTTTCTTCCCAGTAGGTCTTTGATTTGCAAAGTTGCCTTCTTGCTTATTGATGGGATTTGTATAGTTAATTGTTCAGAAACTGAAAGTGGATTTGGATAGACTTTAATATCTTGGATTGCATTAATAGCAAAGCCTAAATATGTGAGATCGATATTTAAAGGGCTGGAAAGTGTATCGATAACAACATTATTTCCTGCTTTATCTTTAGCGTTCTCAAGGATGACTTGCACATTTTGAAGAGAAAGTTCAGTATTATTAATATTGAGTATCATTTCATATGTCAAGTCATTATACCATTGTGAGCTAACCGGGTCTTCTGTAAAGGCCAAAGATGCGTTTGAATCACTGAATGTGACAGTTACGTCTTCGGTGTCATCCATAGCTTCATCAAAAATCATAATTAGAGCTAAATTGTCTGAAAAGTTTGTGATGTCGTAGCTATTTGCATTGAAAACATTCGTTGAAGGATTTTTTGTATCCAATTCAAAAACATTAGGCAAAGTATCTGCTAACTGTTGATTAAACTGAGCGTCTTCAGCAAATCTAATTAATAAAGAGAGCGAATCTATTTCGATGTGATCGTCAGATACATTAAAGAATGCGCGATATAGAGTATCGTTGAGCCACGCACTACTGAAAGGGTTGTAGCCAAAAGAAGGGGTAGGGATGTCGTTCTTTCTTACTTCAACTAGTAACTGCTGATTGATATTCATTTTTTCGGAAAATAAAATGTCAACATAAAAATTGTCATTTCCGGTGTTTCCATCATAGACTATACTAGTGAGGGGAATAATATTGTCAATTAAAGGAGATTCATTGTCTAGAATAATCGCATTGTTTATAGTGTCAGGGGAAGGCGAGTTACCCGAAAAATCTTTGAGATCTGATAAGAGAATATTTGTATTAAGTGATGTTACAGGATAACTATTGAAGTGATAATAAATAATACAACTCGAGTCTGTAACCCATTCACTCTGAACGCCATAGTTTAGTGGGGTTGAAATTATTGAATCTCCATAGAAGCCTAAAGTAGGCAGAGTATATGTATTCATTCTTTTATCAAAAGTTAAGTTCACAACCAAAGCATTAATTCCAAGATCTGAGAAATTTAGTAAAGTGTCATTAATCGTGTAACTAACTAGGTTGGGTTCTCGAGTATCTATTCTTGTGTCTAATAGGAAAGTGTCAGCTATTGAAAGGTTCCCAGCTATGTCCGTGAGTTGACTAATTTCAATGAGAACGGAATCTAAAACAACATCGTTGTCAATTATATTAAATGCGAATAGATAAGAACTTTCGTTAATCCAGTATGAATTGGAAGATGGGGTTAATGCATCATTTGCAATAGAATTAAGGAAAGATAATTGTGGTATGGAATTAGTGTCGCAAGCTTCAGAAACAGTGATTGTTAAATAGAATGGATCATTTAAAGTTTCATCATTTATTATTGAGTCACTGCAAATAGTGAGGTCAATGCTCGGGCGCTCAGTATCGATAAAGAACTTTTTCGCAAAAATATGAGGATTTTGATATTTACCACTCGCCGAGAGCGCACTATCTACTTGGATTAGAATTGATGGGTGAAATACTGTGTCGATTAAAATTTCAAAGTTAAATTCAAATATTGAATCATTTAACCATGTTGAACTTATTTGGCTAAGTATATCATTAGTGGGGTTGTTAACAAGGAATTGAACTGTGGGTGAAATAGTAGTATTCATTGTTGTGTCATAGGTAACCACTATTGAAAAAATATTTCCTATGTCTGAGATATTTACAGTCGAATCGGTTACTGCTAATTCAGTTATTTCCGGTTGGACAGAGGAAATGTAATTATTTCCGTGGTCGAAAGTAATTGTTCCAATTTGGTCTCCCATCAGTCTTCCGGGAACATCATCAATAGGAGGATGAATTCCACCCCAGATTCTTGATAAACTGCATTCGTCGGCGGCATCTTGATATGTAGCCCATTGTAATGTAATATCCACGCTAGGTCCGTCCTCAAATTTTAAAAATTCTCCTTGTTGCGCATAAAATTCACCTATGCCGCCTGGGAAATAAGGACTTCCTGTCATAAATGTTAATACATTCGCAGCTGTTCGGGAGAATGTCGAGTGCCCCGAAACATAGCCTGCAAAAGGAGGGGTTACAAAGGTTGGCCGTTGGTATGGCCACCAATTTTCAGCTAGAATCCATCCGACTCCAGCAATATCTGTTTCTGGATCATTAATGTAATCTGGCCCTTTCCATGTATACAATTTTATTTTCCCAACATGTTCTTGATTTGATCCTTGCAATGGGTCATTGGCATCAACTAATTCAATGTAATTTGGTATTAATGGTATTCCTCCAGGATGAAAATTAACAAGGTTTGTATCACTCGATTGACCTAGTTGAGCCATAAGTCGAATTGCAGATACTGGCCGTATATAATCGTACCACCCTTTAACTGACCATGCAGCAACCGCAGCGTCATGCATAGCCCCCCCTAAAACAAAATGAGCTCTAATATCATATTCTAAAATGCTTAACGTATCTCCTTGCCCCATCCATTGACGTATGAATAAAGGAGAGTCGATTACACCGTGCAGTATTTCGAACCAATGTCCTGGAGGAGTCTCAGAATCTATTCCGTCTGCCCAAAATTCTGCCAATACTCTAGCATAATCACCGAGAGGAACAATCTGGGGTGAGTAAGGTGTGCCTGTAACAGGGTTCATGGCATGTCCTGTCGATTGTTGTACACCTCCATTAAAGTAATCATAGAATGAGGGATGATCTTCTTTTGTTTGTGGATATGTGCTTAAATTTCCTCTTGAGGCAGGAGAAATATCTATCATCGTGCCGTTTGATGGATCCAAGTGTGACTGCCATACGGAAACCATGCAATGGTTCCATTTATATAGAGAACTCAACTCTAATGTGTCTGTTGTGTCAATATATGCTGGTTCTCCAGGGTCAAGGTATACTTGGTAACTGTCCCCATTCCTTGAATAAACAGAAATAAGAGAGTCGTTTAAAGCAAATGGATCTACATTTCCCCATTCTGGTGATAAATGAGGGGGGGTTGAAGCTACCTGATTTCCAGATTGATCGATTGAGGTGGTTAAGCTGATAGCTTGCCACCTGTTTGGATCCTCAATAGACGGGTTTCCAGGCTGTTCAACTAGTATTGGGTCGTTGGTAGCTTGATAGTATATGTTGTCATAGTCATTTAATTCATTCGAGCCGTCTTGTATTCCATAGAGTATGATCTGTTCAGCGATATAGTTGCCAAGTGCAGAAGGTCCGTCGATAAGATAATTAGCAGATGTGTCTGAAGTAGAATAGTTATTCGCCGCCATTAAACTATCCATTTTGAATAATACGCTGGTGTATCCAGGAGAATTTTGAAAACGATGATTGAGTAATCTATACGATGCATAGCAAATAGATTCATGTCTCGCCGAGTCTATAAATTCAGGTTCAACAACTCCTTCAAAATTACTTGAAAAACCATCGATTTCATTTCCTAAAAGATAGGTTGAGCTTTTTGGTGAATATGCAGTGAAACAATCATAATGAGCGACTGAGAGATGATATAGGTTTCGAGCATGTACGGTTGGTCGAGCAAAGTCTGTGCGAATAGCATGAAGCAATATCTCATTCCAACTTCTGGCTATGCTTTGATTTTGTCCAATTGAATTTAAAGGAATTAATGCTAAACATACCCCTAAAAAGGTTACTAATCCGTATCGATAAAACAACCGCCCTAAAATTGTAAAAGACATTATAAAAGGATATTTTACCTTATAAACGGTAAATATTCAATTCGGGTTGCTTTTAGAGAGCGTTTTTGTATAAAAAGAATATGTTTGTTTGGAGCTATTAATAGATCAACATCAGACTAAATCTTCATTATTTTTATCGTTTCTACTCCTGATACTTTCAATAATTTAATAATGTAGCTACCTTTTGTCAAGTCACTAGCACTGTAAGGTATATGGTGTGTAGCTTTGGATAGTTTGCCTTCATAAATAGTGTCAATCTGTTTTCCTTGATTATCAAAAATAATGATTTTCACTGCACTTCCATCACCCTGTAGTTTTACTGTTAATTTGGAAGAACAAGGATTCGGATATACCATTGAAGCTTCAACAGTTGTAGCCAAAGATTGCTCTTCTGTTGATAGGTTGCATGCTCCAATAATGTTGTGAAATGTAACATTATGCTCGAATAGACTTTGAACAGTATTTTGTTCAATACCAAACCAGTCTTTTAAGACAGATGCATAAACATCTCTAAAATCAATTTGCATCGGAAGACCAGCCTGGTCAACAACCGTATCAGGTATCACAGGATTATCACCGTATAAAGTTGTGTTGAGGCAATTTCCAAAAAGAAATAGAGGAGCTGCATCTCCGTGATCTGTTCCTTCACTTGCATTGGATGCGATTTGTCTTCCAAATTCAGAGAAAGTCATCCCTGCTACTCGGTCACTTAAACCTAGTTGATCGATATCATCCTGAAAAGCATGAACTGCATCAGAAACTTGTTTCATGAGATTAGCATGTGTACCCGTTGTCGTGGCACCGTCTACTACTTGATTGTCATGCGTGTCAAATCCATTAACATTTAAGATGTATACTTTTGTTTTCAATCCACCTGAAATCATTAAAGCAACATCTTTGAGTTGCATTGCTAATGGGTTATTTGGGTCATAGAGTGTGGACAGATTGTTACCTTGGCTAGCTGAATTACTTATTTCTTGTCCATATTGGTTAGACTGAGCGATAATTCCTTCTAAATACTCCATGTGATCCCCATAATAAGTACCATCGTTTGTACCTCCAGTATTTGGTAAACTAGTAGAATCGGTTGGGTCAACTACGGAATGAGAGAAGTTTGCTGAAGTTCCCTGACAGGTAGCTGATAGCTCATAACCCATACTTATCGCGAAAGGATCTTCAAACGTTGAATTCGGATACCCGTCAGGATAATTTGGATGATCAACTTCAAAATTTCTTCCGAACCAACCAGTCGTAACATTTGGATCCATCATTCCTGTAGTCCAAATATCCATGGATCGAAAATGTGATCTGTTTTGTTCAGGATAGCCAACGTTTTGAATTATAGACAGTTTTCCATCATTGATCATTGAAGCCATTCCTGTCATAACTGGATGAAATCCATTATCTCCAACAATTGGTATTAGATCATTCTCAGGTAGTATGACATTGGGTCTTTGAATCATTAAGTTGTCATATCCGTCTAAGGGAACAATGGTGTTCAAACCATCGTTACCTCCATTTAAACGAATGAGTACCAAAACTCTATCTTCATTTGCCTTCGGAACATTGAATAATTTCTTAGCAATAGCATCATACTGGGTATTCCGAAAAACAAAAGGCACTCCAAACGATGCAAGTGAAACATTTTTTACAAAACTTCTTCTTTTCATAATCTTATATCGTTTGAAATTCTGGCATTTTAAATAATTGAGATAATGTCAACGCAACTCTTAACTCGACTGGATCTGCTAGAGTTGAGTTGCCGGGGTCGTTAATGTAGTCGTTGTATTGTATAGTCCATTCAAAATCTGGTAAACCATTCGTTAATATTGTTTTCAGTGTTGTCCATTTAATAATATCTAGGCCTTTCGGGCAAAAAACTAAAACCATGTCATCAATTACCGCATTCGGATCGGAAGGCACGGATAGGTTATTCAAGAATTCCAGGTGGTTTATTTCCAAGTTATTTCCGCCTGCAGTAAATCCACCTGCCAATGTAAGCCAGTCTGAAACGTTAAAACGTAATTTAACATACGACGAGTTTACCCAGATTTGAGAATAAGAGGGAGCCTGGTAATAGGCCGTCCAACCTCCTACAGAGGGAGGTTGAGCATAACTCATTCCTGTCGTAGCAGCAATACTGTAAGCAAATTCATAAAGTGCATAATTCTCTGGAGTCGTGTATGTAGGGACAGAATGTGTAGAATTGAACATAGAGAACAAGTGCTCTAATGGATTTCTAATGATCGCTCCTCTTAGTGCAACATCATAAAAGTGTTCACTTTGAAATAGCTCCGAAAGCACAGGCAAGACCTCATAGTTATTCGTTCTGAACGTATTTGCCATTTCGACAATGACTGTATTCTCCACAGTTGCTGTTAAATCGTAATTAACAAACCAACGGTATAGTTTTCTACAGATAAAGTTAGCCACTTCATCTTGGAGGAAAATCGTATCGATTAGGTCAGCATATTCATTAGCTCCATTTGGATTGATAACAGCATTATCGAAATGTTCTGTCAATGTCTTCGTGGTATCATCATGGAGTAAAGGTTCATACTGCGAATAGGTGTTGTTTTCGGTATCGCTACCTAAACCAAGGGCTAACCAACCCGTTAAAATTTTTGATGCTTCTTGAATGTCTTCCTCTTTGTAATTCGTATAATCGCCTGGACCTATCTGAGGGCCCTTACCAATTGTATAAAGCTCAAATAATTCACGCGCAAAATTCTCATTTGGATCAAACTTATTATTTTCATTTCCACTTAGAAAAACAAGCATACAGGGATCAATCGTGATATCTTTGACCAATTGCTTGAAGTTACCTAGTGATTGGGTAAGAATGACATTATGGTAATTATATGTTGCTCTTGAATCAAATGTGAATTCGGCAGCAAAGTGATTTTGCCAAAATAAACACATTTGCTCTTGAATACTATATGAAGAACTGTTTAACCTTTCCATTATCCAGGCAGCGAGAGAGTTTCTCCGTGCCGTTTCAGTAATGTTTTGATTTGAAGAAGGTAAGGGACTACTCACCCAAGTACTTCCCATTGGTGCAATAGCTTCATCCGCAGAAACAACTTCAGGTGGATTGATGGTGACGGGAGAAAGTAATTGTGTGACAGATGCTGCCATTCCATTTGTAACCGTATCTTGAATTTGCTGATAAGTAGGACCGAATAATGTTCTTCTAAGCAAGTGTGCCGCTTCTGCTTCAGTCCATTGACCGGTATAAGGCGCCATGCTCATTGAAACCGGCTCTTCAGCATCGTAGTCGTTGTTCATGTATCAATAATTTGAAACACAATTTACGAAAAAAAAATTTTACCAAAAAGAATGCTTATGATTTGGTTCATTTCTATCCTTCTGAAAATTATATTTTTACAATAGTTGTATGTAAACCTCAATTCGTTCGAACAGGTTGAATATTATTTTTCTTAATTTAGAAACCAATATAAGAGTACCCCCACAAAAATAAGCGCCTAATTAAGTATTTCTATGTTTTTGCTCTTTCTACGATCTCAATTTTTAGGGTTTTCAGCTGATAATACAGCAGATAATATAATTGTTGGCCTGATCGTTTGTATTTTCATGCTTTCGCTATTTTTCGTTTTTCCTCCGATATTGAAAAAGTATTTTTACCACGTAGTATTCAATTTACCTTCATTTAATGACAGGTATAAATTCAATAAGAATAATCTTAGATTTGCATATAAGATAGCAGGCTGCCATATTGTTGTAGCTGACAATGGAGATAGAAGGGGGCAGTATTTATTTCTTATTTCGTACTTGAAGAGAAAGTTCCCTGGGACCGGATCAATAGATTTAAAAGTGATTCCAGAAATTCATCATTCGTATCCTGAAATTCATATCGTTTACAACTGGCTAAGTAAACACCTAAATGATTCTCAAAAGCTTCAATTTATAGACTATTTAGTAGATCTTGCTTTCTACAATAAGAAGCTAAGTAGCCGGGAGATGAGATTGATCTACCTTGCAGGAACAACATTTGGATATTCAAAGAAGGAGGTAAAGTCCATATTATCGATTCGATACAAGTTCTATCAAGACAAAGAACAACGCGAAAGGAAACATAGAAGAAAGACCAGAACAACTAGAGGGGCTAGAAGATCGAAGAAAAATGAAGCGTACAAAATCTTAGGAATATCTGATTTCTCAACTTCTTTCGATGAGGTGAAAAAAGCGTATCGTGATCAGGCGAAAAAATATCATCCTGATCGTTTTTATAATAGTAGTGAGGAAGAGCAAGAAAAAGCGAACGAAAGATTCGCTGTCATCAATAATGCGTATGATTATTTAGAAACTGTGTTAACCTAACTTATGTTTTTGACCTTTTTAATTGTTATTATTTGTGCTTTTATTCTTTCAACATATCGAGAAAGGGTATATCGTGTATTTCAAACTAAAAGGATTACAAAAGGTACGAGTATACCATTCATTTTATTTGCGCTGGTCATTATACCTGTTGTTGTGATGAACACGTTTTTCTCTGAACGAATATTTTACTCTCCAAAGGAGGAAATGGAATTTGCAGAGCGTCAGGAAAGAGAAGGGCTATATCATCAGGGTTATGATAGTTTTGCGAAACAAAATAAAGAAAACCCTTTAATTCAATTGAAGTTTCTTCATTTCTATTTTGAAGGATTTCTTGGTGATTTCTCTTGTGGTGTAGCGAATAGAAGGTATGATAACGATACATTGTTATCCAATAGGATAGCGCGGCTATTCATCGCAGTTAAGTGCGAGTCAGACACGCTTTCAGGTGCTGACTTTAGAAATTTTGATATAAATACGCCGGGTGTTCAATATGTTGAAGGATTGTACTACGCTCGTGAAGGTGATCTTTCAAGAGCAGCTGAATTATATCGTGAAGAGATTATCTTATCACCTGATTTCAGACACTCCTACATCGAGTTAGCCAACGTACTGAGCGCTATAGATCCTGAGGCTTACGATGACTTTATGCTAGAGCAAGCTAATAAGGATTACCTGAGCTACCAAAACAAGAACTCATACTTCTTTAATAATGGTCACTGGGTTGCTTACTTTACCAATATTTTTGTGAACCGAACATTCAGTGCTCCTTTGTTTGTAATGTTTATAGCCTTTGTAGTTTCGTTTATTTGGATTTTTTATTTGCGCTTAATGGATGTTTATAATAGAGAGAAATGGCTGAATATTATGGTTGTTTTCTTGTTGGGAGGTCTATTTACAAATCTTTGTTTACCAATTTATGATTACGCTTACTATCAATTAGAGTTCTATATAAATGGAGAGGTATGGAACGACTTCTGGTATTGTGTGTTGATCATTGGAGGTAGTGAAGAATTAGTCAAATGTTTACCATGGCTTATATTTGGATTTGCATTTGGCCGCTTTAAAGAGCCTTTTGATTATGTTATTTATGCTTCTGTTTCAGCTTTAGGTTTTGCCTTTATTGAAAATTTCGATTATTTGGAGAACTATGGCAGTATTTCTTCACGTGCTATTGTTACTTCCGTTGCTCACATGTTTGACTCGGTAATTGTAGCTTATGCTATGATTATTGCAAGATATAGGATGAAAAACAAATCTGTTTTTAAGAAAGTAGGTGTTGTGTTTTTAGGTTTTATTATTGCTATGTTAGCGCATGGTTTCTATGATTTTTGGTTGATTAGCGATGCGGTGAGTGGGTTATATTTCTTAACTTTTTTGTTTTTTATTCTCTCTCTACATTTATGGTTTTTCTTTAAGAAAAATGCTATGAATCATTCGCCTTTTTTTACAGGAAATGAAAAGTTTAACGTTGCTCTGCAGCTCGATGCACTATATATAGCCATTGTTGGGATTGTAATGTTACAGTATGTTGTTATTGCAGCAGAGTATGGAGCTCAAAATGTAAACCGTTACTTTATTCGGGAGGTTGGAATAGCAGGTTTATTTCTTTTTTATATGACCAACCAATTGAATAATTTTAAGCTCGTAAAAGGAGTGTGGAGTCGCTTTTCATTCAAAGATGTGATACCTAATAAACGAATTGGGCAAATTATGTCAAAAATCTCAGAATTCAGCTTTGGATCAATGTTAAATTTTAGAAACTCAAAAAGTGAGGAGTTTGAAATAAACAAGGACTTAAGAGGACTCCAATTACGATTGTTTGCGCCAAAATCAAATCGATATATTGGGAATCAGTTACCTGTAAAAGGATACTGCAGTATGTCTTTGGAGGTTAGTGAAAGAAGTGGATGGTATCTTTTTAGATTAGATTCACCTGTTTATTGTCAAGATTTTGTTACTGATCAAATAATCATCAAGCCGAAGGATGCAGGTAAAAGCTTGTTGGATGATAAAATAGAGATATACTTCATGTTTATTCCTTCGGTCAGCATACTTCAAAAAAATGATATTCGAGTTGTAGACTTAAGGGCAGCAGGAAAGTGTTATTCTCGTCCATTAAATGCTATAGATTTCTATTAGATGGTTATAACTTCATGGATTCTGAATAGTTGAAGATTTATCAGAACAAAATAGATTCAATGACGTTCTAAAAAGGAGTATGTGAAATTAAAAAATAGTAAATGGCACTATTAGGAAGCTTGATCAAAAGAGGTATAGGACTGAGTCAAAAACTCAATGAAGGATCCGGTAATCCCATCGATCAACAAAGCAATCAATTACGTCATTTGCTTAAACAAGCCAAGGATACAGCGTTTGGTAAATACTACGGATTTGAAACACTGCTGCAAGAAGATAATCTCGAAAAAGCGTATCGAAAGGAGGTACCGATTTTTGACTACGAAACAATGAATGAAATCTGGTGGGCACGTCAACAGCAGCATCCAGATATCACATGGCCTGGAAAACCTAATTTTTTTGCCTTGAGTAGCGGTACGACGGGCAAGACAAGTAAGCGTATCCCAATTACTGAGGACTTCCTACAGAGTATGCGTGACGTTGGTACTTCTTTTATTCGTTCCATGCCTAATTTTGACTTCCCTGATGAACTGTTTCAAAGTGAAGTACTTATGCTATCCAGTAGTGCAAACCTCACCAAGAACGAAAACGATCACCTGGAAGGGGAAGTTAGCGGAATTAACGTAAGTAACTTTCCGGGTTGGTATGATTTATTTTACAGACCGGGAAAGAAAATTGCAAGTATTGATAATTGGGATGAAAGAGTCGAGGCGATTGCAAAAGAAGCACCAGAATGGAACATTGGAGCCATTGCAGGAATCCCTTCGTGGGTTTTGCTGCTTCTCAAAAAGATCATCGAGTATCACCAACTTGAAACTATACATGATATATGGCCAAACTTAACTGTATTTGCAAGCGGAGGAGTTGCCTTTGAAACGTACCGAGAAGATTTCGAGAAAATAGCCAAAGAACCATTAGTTATTCTGGATACTTATTTGGCTTCAGAAGGATTTTTTGCTTATACCGCTGAGCCGAAAGGGATGGATATGCGATTGGCATTGAATCATGGTTACTTCTACGAATTTATCCCTTTCGATGAGCGTGGAGTTGATGAAATGGGCAATCTATTAGATGACCCTTTAGTGCTAACAATTGATGAGGTAGAAAAAGATGTTGATTATGTTTTGATTGTTTCTACGTGTGCGGGAGCTTGGAGGTATGTCATTGGGGACACCATACGATTTACAAGTATAGACCCACATGATATTATTATTTCGGGAAGAACGAAATTCTTCTTAAATGTCGTTGGTTCTCAACTGTCAGAAGACAAATTAGATGCAGCTGTTTTAGATGTTTCAAAAGAACTCTCTATTACGATCAATGAATATTCGGTCGCTGCTATAAAAAATGAGAATGGAGATTATATCCATCAATGGGTAGCTGTTTCTGAGAATGATGATGTAGACAAGGATAAACTCAAAGAGTTACTAGACAGGTCATTAAAAGCGGCGAATAAGAATTACGAAGTCGCTAGAAGTAAAGCACTAAAAGATATACAAGTCCGTGTGGTAGACAAGGATCATTATTATTCTTTCCTGGAGCGCGACAAAAAAAAGGGAGGACAAGTAAAAACACCAAAAGTTATGGATGCCGAGGAAATGAAGAAACTCTTGAATCACATTGATAATTAGTCGACCGGATCAATTGAGATATTGTTTTCAATCCATTGTTCAACATCGCGTAACGGCATGTAAAAACGCTTCATTTTCATGCGATAGGTAGGATCGATTTCTTCGTGCGTAAACAAGAATTTTTTGGTAGCCAAAACCTCTTGATGAAATCCATGCTCTATCGCAATTTGATCTGCACGATGTTCTATTTTTTTTCGAAAAGCTTTTGAGGAGACATACTTTATTCCATAACCGACCATCCCAAGAAAAGATTGATTTTGATAGTCCAATACGTGTCCGAGCTCATGTGCAAACCATCCAATGAGAACATCATCAGGTAATTCTCCAACTTTCATTGTGTTGCTGCCACGAACGTATTCTGAAAGTCGAATCCTGTAGGTAGTTAAGCCATTGAGTAAACTTTTAATCTGAAAAATAGGTTGAGCTTGCATGGTAGATCCTTTGATAGAAGTTTTTACCAAACGAATATTCGTATTTTTATCGAAGTCATAGCTTGATAATGCTTTGATAAAAAGAGTCTTAATCCTTTCATCTTTTAGGTTTACTGTCCTTACCGAAATATTGGTTTGTAACATTTCACTTCTCTATCCAATGAAGGTATTCATATATTATGACAAATATCTTTGAATATTGTTTACTCATTATGTAAATAAGGTCATTCATGGTTTCGAACACTTATAGAATAAAATACGAGTTACATAACTCAAGTAAAAGAACATCCATATAGATTCCATTAAGTATGAGTTTTTCGGGCAGACTTGCAAGTCTAACACCCACCACACAAATATCGTTTAATTCATTCTGATTCGCTTTCCATTCTTTAAAAGCCGTCTCGATACGCATCTTTTGACGTTGCATATCTTTATGTTTTAAGAAAAGAATCAGCCTTTTATTTTTGGTTCAAGTCGATAATGATTTTGAATATCCAAGCCATATGATCTGGAGAATAATACCGGTAGTATCCAAACTTATAATTCATCTTAGGATTCATATATTGACGAAAATATGTGTTGTCGTTTTACATAATTAAAAGAACTTAGTTTTAAGTTTGTTTGAACCCAATTAAAAGATTTTTCATGACTCATTTAGCTAGAATTACTTCAACTCTTGTTCTTACTTTGATTTTTGTAGGAACGTCAAGAGCTCAGCAACCAGGTGATACGATTGTAGTTGATGCATTCGATTGGTCAATGACCTATGGTAATGCGTTTGATGGAACTGTTCGAGATACAACCGTAACTTTTCCAACGGATAACTCAGTGACGTATGAAAAAATCATCATGCGCTATAATATACGTTGTAGAGATGGTCAGGTGAATACTGGAGGAGGTAACAGTAATGCATGTGGAGAATGGGATTACAGCTGTAATACGTATGTGCACGATTCAACACGAATCGATTCGGTTGCCAGAACCACGCCATCTTATACGGTAACTGGTTTTTCTGGAACTTCATATGACTATACCTCACAACCCGTTTACAACTACATTTCAGCTGATCAAACGTCGACCACTGTAAATGCAATCAACAGTGAAAGTAGTTATACGATAGGAAATGCAACTTCTCCCATAAGTTCCGTATTGGATGGGAGTAGGAATCATACAAAATCACAGCTTCTCATAACTGCTGCAGAACTGACGAATGCAGGAGTAGTTGCTGGAGAAATAGATGCACTAGAGTTAATGGCAAATACAAGTGGGGACTTGAATTTTATGAGGGTTCGAATGCAACACACAACTGCTTCCGCTTTAGATCCATCTAATCCAACAACTTCTGGATTCACTGAAGTGTATTACGATAATACATCATTTGCAACAGGGCAGAATAAGCTGTTTTTGAATACTCCGTTCAATTGGGATGGTTCATCCAATCTTTTAATAGAGTTTTCGTTTACGAATAGCACATCAACTTCATTGGTCGAGTTATCAGGTGAAGCTCCTGCAGACGACAGCACCGTACTTTTTGAAAATACGAATAGGTTTGCAACATTTAATCAAAACAGTATTGTAAATATCCCAACAACTAGTACGGATCTAATATCAGATGAGATTACTATTTCGTTCTGGATAAAAGGAGATGAGAACGTGCTTCCAACAAACACGAATTTTGTTGAAGCGTCAAATGCCTCAGGTTCAAGAGAGGTAAATATTCACATGCCTTGGGGAAATGGAAGAGTGTATTGGGATTGCGGTACAGTAGGTGGTTCAGGGTATGACCGGATAGAAAAAGTAGTGAATGTGTCTGAATATACGGGAGAATGGAGCCACTGGGCATTTACAAAGAATGCCAACACAGGAGAAATGAATATATACAGAAATGGACAGCTCTGGCATTCGGGTACCGGTAAGACAAACCTCATTGATATGGAAGAAATGCTGCTTGGAGCTGGAATCAACTTTTCAAATTACTGGGCGGGAGACATTGATGAATTCAGAATGTTTTCTTCAGCTGTAGACCAGAATACGATCAATGCATGGATGAACAGAAAAATAGATGCTACACATCCTTTTTATGCTGACCTTGTAATTAACCTGAGGTTTGATGATCCAACGGGGACAACTTTTTCAGACCATTCTAGCTTGGGTGCAGATGCTTCATCGGTCAATACCATTATCACAGATTATCAACGAGGAGACAAAGTGAATAAATTCTTTGAAGTCCAAAATGTAAGACCACAGGTTACAGTGTACCAAGGGGATTACGATTTGATAAACACATCGGTTACTGTGCTTGATTCTACAGAAAAAATTCAAAATGTTGTGATTGAACATGACATTACATCCAATGCGGGAACATTGAACTCAGACGATATTATTGATATCAATACCTGGAATTATTGGTTAGCTGATGAACACACAGTTTATGATGAACAGGGAGCAGTTATCAATACAGTTCCTGTATCCAGTGAGGGGACGATTAATATAACTGACCTCGATTATTATGATCGTTATCCGAGTCGTATGCAGTTGATGTCATTAGTTACTCCTTACGGAATCGGCCTTAATCTAGGTCCTGATGGTGAAACATGGTATTTTGATATCACTGAATTTACTCCAGTTTTGAAAGGAGATAAACGAATTACCGTAGAGAATGGGGGGCAATGGCAGGAGGATATGGATATAAAATTCTTATTCATTGTGGGTACTCCAGCACGAGATGTTATTGATATTCGAGAAGTATGGAGAAATGGCAGTTCTGGCTATCAGTCAATAATTGCAGATAATAGCTTTGAGCCTCGTGATTTTCTTTTTCCGGCAAATGGTGAACAATTCTTAATGAAGTCGGTGATAACAGGTCATGGACAAGAAGGTGAGTTTATACCACGAACTCACTATGTCAACGTTGAAGGAGGAACAAAGGAAAATGAATGGGAGGTATGGACAGAGTGTTCAGAAAACCCTATCTATCCGCAAGGAGGAACTTGGATTTTTGACAGGGCTGGATGGTGTCCAGGAATGCCTTCAGATGTTGAATTAACAGATTTAACATCCTACGTAACGGCAGGTCAAACAAGTCAAGTAGATTATGGAGTAAATAATGCCTCAGGTACGTCTAATTATTTGGTGAGTAACCAAATCATAACCTATGGCGCACCGAATTTTTCGAATGACGTTTCACTTACGAATATAATGCGTCCAACAAAGTATGTAGAGTATAAAAGAGAAAACCCAATTTGTGCAAATCCAATAGTAGAAATAAAGAATACAGGTGCTACAACCTTAACTTCGGCTACAATCGCTTACTATGTGAATGATCCAGCGAATTCTTTTACATACGAGTGGCAAGGGTCTTTAGGGTTTATGGAGTCGGCTCAAGTAGAGTTACCTTCACCTTCTGGATTGTGGGATGGCGTTACAGGATTGAATGGAAACTATTTTACGGCATCTGTAGAAAACCCAAATGGTGTCACGGATGAATATACATTGAATAACAGCAAGACTTCAGAAGTAGATATACCGAATGTTTGGCCTAGAGATATCTACATGAGGTTACAAACAAATTCTGCTGCATCGGAAACAAGTTATGAGATACTTGATATGAATGGAAACGTTCTTTACGAGAGGGATAATATGGATAACGGTACGCTTTATCTGGATACGTTTAATCTTAATATAGGCTGCTATCAACTTCGATTAATGGACTCTGACGATGACGGAATTAGTTTCTTTGCGAATAATGACGGCTCAGGGTATTGTCAAATCCGAGAAGTTGGAGGAGGACTTATCGATAATTTAGAGCGAGATTTTGGTGGGTCAATCATTATTAATTTCACCGTAGATTTTCCACTTTCTTACCAGGAGTTAACGACAGAAGAGCAAAAATTAAAGGTTTATCCCAATCCTGCTCATCATGAACTTACAATCTCTGGATTATTAGAAGGACAGAATAGAATCCAGATTATTAATATGACAGGAGCGATAGTATTGGAGCAAAATACTGCTCACATGGAAACTATCCAATTGAATCTTGAAGGTTTAGAGTCTGGAATGTACTATGTAACTGTAGCGAACAATGGAAATGTTAGGACGGAAAAGCTAATTATTGAATAAGTAGAACTGTTTCTAATTAAAATTCACATTAGGGCCTAGCAAGAAAATGCTAGGCCCTTTTCGGTACGAAGGTTATGATAAAAATGGGGAGACCTATTTAATATTTTATGATACGCTTTACAACCATACTGACATTTGATTCAATTTAAATGAAGTAGGTTCCTGTTGTTTAGGTCGATATACGAAGTGACCATTCATACTTTACGAATGAATAATGTACGTATTATTACTTATTGTAATTTGAGTAGGAATCTATAAAAGCTCTTGAATCTCTGTAAATATTAAACTCTCAGTTGTACATACTCCTATACTTGTCACAAAATAAAACTATTACCATGAAAAAGATTTACTTATCTCTTTTTGTGGCATTGATTTCGATTTTGAGTCAAGCCCAAACCACTTATTACGCGAACAGTTCTACAGGAAACGATTCTAATAATGGATTATCACCTTCCACCGCGAAGAGATCCTTCGCAGCTGCTTACAATGCCGCTTCTGGTGGGGATACGCTTGCCCTTTCCGGTACGTTTGATTGGACAGACGCCGACGAGACGGGTGATGCTGCAATCACGGGGTTTTCTTTGTTAAAAGCTCTAACAATTGTTGGTGATGGTGCTGGTCTAACATTTATTCAATCCGCTCCAACTCCTGGAACAGCCGATAGATGTGTTTTTACTATAGACCATGATATTACATTAGAGCATTTGACTATCCGCCACGGA